>CAYHSN010000156.1:5955-7549 GCA_964359235.1 uncultured Vicinamibacterales bacterium
GACCGCGAGGTTGGCGAGGATCTGCCAGTCCTCCATGGCGTCGCCGGGCGGCGCGAGGGCGCGCGCCGAGCCTTGCACGCGTCCCTGCTCGTTCGTGTAGCACGCGTCCTTCTCGAAGGACGAGACGCCCGGCAGCACGACATCGGCCGCCTTCGCGAGGTCGGTCATGAGCACGCCCTCGACGACGAGGAGCGACAGCGTGCCGCGTGTGCGCGCGTCGGCGACCCAGCTCAGGTCGCCGATCGATCCGTCCGGTCCCGGGTCGATCACGTACAGCGCCGCGACGCGGCCCTGCTCGACGGCCTGTCGCAGCGTCGAGACGTCGGGGTCGCGGCCGTCGCCGATCGCGAAACCCAGATCGTGCGCGCCGGTCACGTTGGGCGCGTCGGTGGCGGGCACGCGGAACTGCGTATTCGCCGGCTGGCTCTTCTCGCGACATCGCCAGCTCATCGCCACGCTCTCCGCGCCGAGGCCGAGATCCTCGTTGATGCGGCGCACGAGGAACAGCTCTTCGAGCGACGCGTGCGCCGAGGCAAGGAAACGCAGGCCGGCGGCGTTCCCGCGCGCGGGCAGGCGGCTGTGGAGCGCCATCATCGCGTCGTGCCACGACACCGGGCGGTGTCCGCCCGCGTCTTTCATCATCGGGCGCCGGAGGCGCGCGTCGCCCTCGACCCAGTGATGGTCGAAGCGGCCGATGTCGCACATCCAGTACCCGTTCACCTCGGGCGCGAAGCGCGGCGTCACGCGCACCAGCCGCTCGGCCTTCGCCCATTCCTGCTTGCCGCGCAGCCAGACCGTCGTGTTGCAACCCTTCGAGCAGAAGGTGCAGATGGTGTCGACCACGTTGGGGTTGTCCCACGGGCGCGACTTGAAGCGGTAGTCGCGTGTCGTGATTGCGCCGACGGGGCAGACGTCCATCAGGTTGCCCGAGATGAGCGAATGGACGCCCTGCTCCTGGAACGTCGCGATCTCGCTGCCGTTGCCGCGATCGCAGATGCTGATCTGCGCGTCGCCCTCGATCTCGCGCATGAACCGCACGCAGCGCGTGCACAGAATGCAGCGGTTGCGGTTCAGCATCAGGGTCGGGCCGAAATCGACGTCGGCCTTGACGCCGTTGCCGTCGAACTCGCGGCGCGGGAAGTCCATCCGGCTCTGGTCGGGGCCGAAGGTGTACGAAAAATTCTGGAGCGGACATTCGCCGCCCTTGTCGCAGATCGGGCAATCCAGCGGGTGCGAGGTCAACAAGAATTCCAGCACCTCGTCGCGGGCTTCTTTAACCTTGTCCGTGTAGCCGCGCACAACCATGCCGTCCGCGACCGGCAGCGTGCAACCGGTCTCCAGCTTGGGGCCATATTGGATCTTGGGGCTGCCGTCTGCTTCGAGCACAGGCTGGCCGCTGGCGCGATCTATCATCGGGCGGCCCACTTCCACCAGACACATGCGGCACATGCCGACCGGTTCCATCTTGGGGTGATAGCAGAAGACTGGGATATTGATGCCGACCTTCTTGGCAGCATCCACCACCAGTGTATCTTCCGGTACGGTGACTGTTTGTCCATTTATCGTCAGCGTTACTAATTTAGCCATGCTTTCG
>CAYHSN010000157.1:0-4524 GCA_964359235.1 uncultured Vicinamibacterales bacterium
ACGCCGCCAACGACGATGCGTCGCCGCTCGGCGATTTCATCTACGCCGGCGAGGCGCGCAGCGCCCCGGCCGCAGCGCGGTAGAATAATGCAACCATCGTGCGTGTAAGAACTCCGCTCGCCCGAACGCTCGTCGCCGCGTGCGTCACCGCCGCCGTCGCCGTGGTGGCCCGCGCGCCGGCCGCCGCGCAGACCGACCTCACCTACACCGTGGTGACGCGCGAGGCGCGGCGTCCGCTCGTCGTGCGCCGCGTCAACGGCCAGGACATGGCCGCCCTCGACGAGCTGGCGGCGATGTTCACGTTCACCGTTCGTGAGGACGCGCTGGCGGGCGGCCTCACGGTCGCGTACCAGGGACAGACGATCGTGCTGTCGCCGGGGCAGGCGCTCGCCTCGGTCGGCGGCCGGCTGATTGCCCTCCCCGCGCCGGCTCTCCGCGAAGGACGAAGCTGGCTGGTGCCTGTCGAGTTCCTGAGCCGCGCGCTCGGACCGGCGGGCGCGACGCGCATCGACGTGCGGAAACCCTCGCGTCTGGTGCTCGTCGGCGACGTGCGAGTGCCCCGCGTCGCCATGCGCTACGACGGGCAGGGCGACCGCGCGCGCCTGACGTTCGAGGTCGACCCCCCGACGCCGCATCGAGTGACAGAGGAGAGCCATCGCCTGATGGTCAGCTTCGAGGCCGACGCGCTCGATGCCCGGGTGTCGCTGCCCGACTCGGGATCGCTCGCCGTGTCGGTGCGCGCGAGCGATGTTCCGGCCGCAATCGTGATCGATCTCGGCCCCGCCTACGCGTCGTTCCGGACCTCCGATCTGCCGGGCGCCGCGGGCCCGGCGCGATTCGTCGTGGAGCTGGTCGGCTCGGCGTCCGAGTCGTCCCCGCCCCCGGCGCACGAGCCGCCGCCGCTGTTGGATCTGACGCCGCCTTCGGGACTTCGCACCATCGTGATCGATCCCGGTCACGGCGGCGACGAGGAAGGCGCGCGCGGACCGTTCGGCGCGCTGGAGAAGGACGTCACGCTCGCGGTGGCGCAGCGGCTGAAGGCCGCGATCGAGGGGCGCCTCGGCATCCGCGTGTTGCTCACGCGCGAGGCCGACCAGACCGTGAGCCTCGATGAGCGCGCCGCGCGGGCCAACAACAACAAGGCCGACCTGTTCCTGAGTCTGCACGCGAACGCCTCGCCGCGCGGCGCGACCACCGGCGCCGAGGTCTTCTATCTGAGCCTCGACGAGTACGGCAGCGAGGCCCGGGGCGTGGCCGAACGCGAGGGCCAGGTGGTGCCGGTCTTCGGCGGCGGCACGCGGCAGATCGAGCTGATCCTGTGGGACATGGCGCAGGCGCGCTACATCGAGCAGTCGGCGTCGCTCGCGAGCCTCATCGAGGAGGAGCTGCGCAAGCGCATCACGATGAGCCCGCGCGCAATCCAGCAGGCGCCGTTCCGCGTGCTGGTCGGCGCGAACATGCCGGCCGCGCTCGTCGAGATGGGCTTCATCACGAACCCCGACGAGGAGCGGCTGCTCACGTCCGACGCGCATCAGAGCGGCATCGTGCAGGCGCTCGTCGACGCCATCGTGCGCTTCCGCGACGCACCCATTCACCCTCGGTCCTGACATGCGTCTTCGTCGCGCCATCCTCGCCGCAGTCGTGCTGGTCGCCATGACGGCGCTCGGCGTCTGGTTGCTCTTCTTCGCGCTGCCGCGGTGGTACGGCGAGACGCCGCCCGCCGCGCCGGGTCAAGCCCGGCAGGCGCCGGGTCAGATCGAGTCGCGCAAGATCCACGCGACGCTGTTCTACGTCTCGTCCGACGGCACGCGCCTGGTCGCCGTGGAGCGTGAGGTGCCCTACGGAGAGGGCACGCCGGAGCAGGCGCAGCGCATTCTCGAGGAACAAGTGAGGCCGGCGCCTTCCGCGTACGTGTCGGCGGTGCCACCCGGCACGCGCGTGCGCGCCGTGTTCGTGACCGGGCGCGGCGAGGCCTTCGTCGATCTCAGCCGCGAGGTCGGCTCGGGCCACGTCGGCGGATCGCTCACGGAGCTGTTCACGGTCTATGCCATCGTGAACGCGCTGACGACGAATCTGCCCGCGATCAGCGGTGTGCAACTGCTCGTCGAGGGTCAGGAAGTCGACACGCTGGCCGGCCATATCGATCTCCGTCACCCGTTGAAGAAGAACCTGCGTTGGGTCGAAAAGCCGATCTCCGATCCCTGATCCCCGGCCTCCGGCCTCGGGCCTCTGGAGCACCATGCCTCGATCTGACAATCGCACCCCGACCGATCTGCGGCCGACACGTCTGACGCCGCACTACCTGATGCACCCGGAAGGCTCCGTGCTCATCGACGTCGGACGAACCCGCGTCATCTGCACGGCGAGCGTCGAGGAACGCGTGCCGCCGTTTCTCAAGGGATCCGGCAAGGGCTGGGTGACCGGCGAGTACGGCATGCTGCCGCGCGCCACGACCACGCGCTCGACGCGCGAGTCGTCCACGGGCAAGGTGGGCGGGCGCACGCAGGAGATCCAGCGCCTCATCGGACGGTCGCTCAGAGCCGTGACGCGCCTCACCGATCTCGGCGAGCGGACGATCTGGATCGACTGCGATGTCATTCAGGCCGATGGCGGCACGCGGACCGCGTCGATCACGGGCGGCTTCGTCGCGCTCGTGCTGGCGCTCCAGAAGCTGCGCGAGTCGGGGCGTCTCACGAAGATCCCCGTCGATGACTACGTCGCGGCCACGAGCGTGGGGGTCGTGGCCGGCGTCGCGATGCTCGACCTCGCGTACGACGAGGACTCCCGCGCCGAGGTCGACATGAACGTGGTGAAGACGGGCCGAGGGCGCTTCATCGAAGTGCAGGGGACGGCCGAGGGCGAACCGTTCGAGCAGGCGACGCTGACGGCGCTTCTCGATCTCGCTGACACCGGCGTCAGGCGGCTCGTCGAGCTGCAACGGGAGCTTGTGGGGACCTACTTGGAGGGTTGACTGCATTGGAGATTTCACGATTGAAGATTGGAGGATTGATTGTTGATTGCTGGTTCAATCAATCCATCAATCTTCAATCCCCCAATCTGCAATGCTCGCCTTAGACGCCAGTGCCCATCCTCATCGCGACCACCAACCGCGGCAAGCTCGCGGAGATCCGCCTCATCCTCGCCGGTCTGCCGCACGCGTTCGTCACGCTCGATCGGATGCCGGCCATTCCGGAACCGGAAGAAACAGGCACGACCTTCGCCGACAACGCGCGGCAGAAGGCGCTCTTCTACGCGCGGGCGTCGGGCTTGTCCACCGTCGCGGAGGACTCGGGTCTGGAGATCGACGCACTCGACGGCGCGCCGGGCATCTACTCCTCGAGGTACAACGGAGCCACGTACCCCGAAAAGTTCGCGCGCATCTACACCGCGCTTCGCGCGCGCGGCGCCGACGGCAGCGCGGCGCGATTCGTCTGCTCGGTGACCCTCGCGCGCGGCGATCGCGTCGTGTTCGAGGCGCGAGGAACGGTGGAGGGCGTTGTCGCCTCCGAACCGCGCGGCGCGCATGGCTTCGGCTACGACCCGATCTTCTATCACCCGCCATCGGGCCGCACGCTCGCCGAGCTCGACGACGAGGAGAAGCGCGCGGTGAGCCATCGGGGCCACGCCTTTCGCGCCCTGCGGGAGTTCCTCGTCGGGGTGGCGCCCTCCGACTTCGACGACATCCGCTGACGCCGCCCCCGACGGTGACGGGCGGGCGCCGAACGCGCTAGGATCGATCAAGGCGGCCCCAGTCTCGCTAGGAGCGGACATCATGACGTCATCCCGTTGGAGGCGCGGGCTCCTCAGGCTCGCGCTGGTGAGCGCGTGCGTGTCGGTCCTGATCGATTCACCAGCCGGCGCCGCGCGCGCGCAGCGGCCGTCGCCGCCCGCCGGTCCGCCGCCCGGCTACGACTATCGGCGTGAAGCTGGGCGCGCGGCCGCGATGGACCTCGACAACCTCGATGCCGCGACGCTGCGGCAGGTCTTCGCGACGCGGCGCGAGCGCGCGCTCAGAGCCATTCCCGCCGGCGCGATGATCGTGTTCTCGGTCGAGCAGGCGCAGCCGCGGCGCCTGGAATTCCAGGTACCGCACAGCGAGAACCACGACTTCATTTACCTGACAGGCGTCGAGGGGCTCGACAGCTACGACTCGGCGCTGTTGCTCCTTCCACGGTCCGGGGTCGCGCCACTCGGCGACACCGACAATCCCGATCGGGACTGGGTGGTGCTCTACACGTCGGCCGACGCCGACGAGATGAAGCAGATGACGGGCATCGACGACGTGCGCCCGTACGCGAAGCTCGAGGAGGACGTGTCGGTCGCGATGACCGACTACCGCGACTGGCGCGTCACGCAGGTGCGTCGCTGGCCGCTCCCGGCCGCGCTCGCGAAGCGGTGGGGGCGCGACCACAAAGTCCTTTACCTCAACTGCCCCCGTTTCCTGCGGCTCGGTATGGACGAGCCGGCGCGCCTCGGCGTGTTCGCCCGCATCGGCCGCTTCTCGCCGGAGATGGAGCTGCGCGA
>CAYHSN010000157.1:4624-6077 GCA_964359235.1 uncultured Vicinamibacterales bacterium
GCTGCGCGACGCGGGCGGCTACGACCGGTACTACACCTACGGCATCGGCCACTTCATCGGCATGGAAGTGCACGACGAAGGCGATTACTCGCGGCCGCTGCAGCCGGGGATGGCGCTGTCGATCGAGCAGGGCGTCGCGCCGCCCAACGGACCGCGCGTCGCGTTCGAGGACGATGTGATCGTCACCGCGGACGGACATGACTGGATCAGCCAGAGCATCCCGATCGAGGTGGATGACGTCATGCTGATGATGAAGAGCCCGAGCAGCTTCGAGGCGTTCACACGCAAGGAGGCGCTCAGCACGAATCCGCCGGCCTCGGTCCCCGTCTACCGGAGGCGCTAGGGCGGCGCCGCATCTGTGGGGCCGGACTGAAGTCCGGCCCTATGACCGCGCTGCTACCTGGCGGGCGTTTCCACCCAATCCGCGATGAAGACGTTGGTCTCGCCTTCCTTCGCCTGATGGCGATTGGAGGCGAACACGAGCTTCTTGCCGTCGGGCGAGAACATCGGGAAGCCGTCGAACGTGTCGTTCCAGGTGATGCGCTCGAGGCCGGTCCCGTCGATGTTGATCAGGTAGAGATCGAAGTTGCGGCCCTTCGGGTCGTGCTGGTTCGACGCGAAGATGAGGCGCTTTCCGTCTGGATGAAAGAACGGCGCGAAGTTGGCCTTGTCGTTCGTCGTGACTTGCCGCACGTTCGTGCCGTCACGGTTCATCACGTAGAGCTCGAGCTTCGTCGGCCGCCAGACCGCTTCCTTGAGGAGCGCACGATAGTCGTCCAGTTCGGACCCCGGCGCGATGGGATGTCCTCGCCACACGATCATCTTGCCGTCGGCCGAGAAGAACGGGCCGCCGTCGGGCCCGACCCGGTTCGTCAGCCGCTTGACGTCGGAGCCATCCCCGTTCATCGAGTAGATCTCCATGTCGCCGTCGCGGACGCTCGTGAACACGATGCGGCCGTCCTGGCCGATGGTCGCCTCGGCGTCGTAGCCCGGCGTCGTGGTCAACGGCTTCGGGTTCGAGCCGTCGGGATTCGCGCGATAGATGTCGTACGTGTGATAGACCGGCCAGACGTAGCCCTTCTCGAAGCTGGGCCGCGGCGGGCAGTCTGGCGCCCCGCCGTGCGTCGAGGCGTACAGGAGGCTCTTGCCGTCCGGGTAGTAGTACGCGCAGGTCGTCCGGCCTTTCCCTGTGCTGAGCAGCTTCAGATCCGAACCGTCGATCTTCATCGAGAAGATCTGGTCGCACTGATACTGGTCCCGGGTCGACTGAAAGATGAGCCGCGCGCCGTCGAACGCGAAGTACGCCTCGGCGTTCTCGCCGCCAAAGGTGAGCTGTTTGAGGTTCGCCAGGTGCGTTTCCTGCGCGAGCGGCTTGACCGGCGCCGCCTGCGCGCCCGCCTCGACGCGGGCGCCGCGCCCGGCCGCCGCAAGCACCCCCAGCGCCAGCACCACA
>CAYHSN010000157.1:6177-7529 GCA_964359235.1 uncultured Vicinamibacterales bacterium
TCGGGTCAGGCCGCGGCCTGCTGCAGCACGCGGGTCGTCACCTTGTACAGCTCGTCAGGCGTGAACGGCTTCGGCACGTAGTCGGCCGCGCCGCGCTGAATCGCCTCGACCGCCGTGTCGATCGACGCGAAGCCGGTGACGATGATGACAGGAACGCCGGGCTGCTGTTTCTTGATCTTCGGCAGCAGATCGAGGCCGTTGACGTCGGGCATCCGCATGTCGAGGAGCACCAGGTCGTAAGGCGTCGCCTGGATGCGCGCGAGTGCCGCGTAGCCGTTGAACGCCTCGTCAACCTGGTAGCCGCGACGCGTCAGCGACTTGCGGATGCTGTAGACCACGATCGCCTCGTCGTCCACCGCGAGGATCCGACGGGCCGACGGCTTGGCCTTGGGCCAGCGGCCGACGTTCGGCATGTCGCTGCGGCCGAGCGCCGCCATGTAAGCCGGGCTCGTCGCCGCCGCGACCTCGCGCGCGCTGAACGGCATGTCGACGTCGATCGGATCCGCGACCATCGTCGTGACGGGCACGAGCCGCCCGGTCTTCTTTTGCTTCGTGACGATCGGGCACTCCTCGGTCTTGCACACACCCTTGGCCTTCACACGCTTGCAGCGGCGCTGTCCGAGGTCGCAGAAGTCAAGGACAGGCATGTCCGACCGCCCGAGGCGCTCGACGTAGGCCGGTGACGTCGCCGCGGCGACCTCCGCCTCGTCGAATGGCATGTCGACGTCGATCATCCGGGCGGGCTGGCCAGGCTGTGATGCGTCCCGGGCCTCCGCCCGCGCCGCCGCGCGCCGCCCATTCCATCGCCACACCGCGTCTTCCACCGTACGGGTGAGTTCGTCCGGCGTGAACGGCTTGGGCAGATAGTCAATCGCGCCCAGCTTCGTCGCCTCAACGGCCGAGGCAATCGACGCATAGCCGGTGATGACGACCATCGGCAGCTCCGGCCAGCGATCAGCGGCGATCTTGAGCAGTTCCATGCCGCCCATCTGGGGCATCATGAGGTCCACCAGCACAAGGTCGAACGACGCATCGCGCTCGAGCACATCGAAGGCGCTCGCCGCTGAGAACGCCTGCTCGACGTCGTGACCGCGCCGCCGCAGCACCTTGTTCACGCTCTGGCAGATGGAAGGCTCATCATCTACGACGAGGACTCGAAGCGTTCGGGTGTCAGTATGCATGGCCGCCTCCGTGGAACTCATGTCACTCTCACGAGGAGCAAACAGCCTGCCGAGACCGGTCGCTGTCGCGCGCACCCGCAACCTGCTGATTCGACATGGGTTCCTCTCCAAGACCGATTCGGACGTGGCGGAGGGTGCATGCAGCCGCTATGCACCGGCCGCGCTGGAGGC
>CAYHSN010000158.1:0-7519 GCA_964359235.1 uncultured Vicinamibacterales bacterium
CCGACTATGTAGCGCAGCCCTTCAGGGCTGCTTCTGAAGGCAGGCCTGAAGGCCTGCGCTACATGGCAGGCCTGAAGGCCTTCTACATGGGCTCGGCGCGTAGCGCAGCCCTTGAGGGCTGCCTCAACGCGAGCCGCGAGCGCGGGGTTTCCCGGTCCACCCTGCGGAAAATCTCGCGCATCAACTGCCGGGTTTCCGTCACCCCGAAACGGGCCGCGCCCACCTGAAGGCGGACGCAACCGATGTCGAAAGACGGGCCGGCTTGCAGAGGAACAGATAAACGGAGCATTCTTCGTTTCGCGAGGCGTCGATGACCGCTCTCTTGGACGACGTGCGACACTGCGGCGCGGCGCTTCGGCGCCGCCTCGGGCTGGTCATCGTGGCCGTGCCCACGCTCGGCCTGGGCATCGGCGCCTCGACGACCCTCTACACGACCTTCCTGCCGTTTCTGTACGAGATGCCGCCGGTCGCCGATCCGGATCGGCTCGCCGTCCTGCTCAAGATCAACCCGGCGCTCGGGATCGAGCGCGGCCGGCTGCCGTTCGGCGAGTTCCTGGACTGGCGCGAGGATGCCAGCAGCTTCGACGCGCTGGCGGCCATCGCGGAGGGCGAGACGACGCTCGGCGCGCACGGCGTGGCTCGGCGCGTGTCGTCACATCGAGTCACCGCGGAGTTCTTCGACACCGTCGGCGTGAGTCCTGCGCTCGGACGCGCGTTTCGGCCTGAGGAGGCGGCGCCGGGTGCGCGGCCGGTCGCGATCATCAGTCACGCGCTCTGGCGCGGGATGTTCCAGCAGGATCCGGACATCCTGGGCCGCGCGATCGATCTCAGCGACGAGCCACACATCGTCGTGGGCGTGATGCCCGAGGCGTTCTGGTTCGTCGTCCAGGGAGTCGACGTGTGGACGCCGCTTCCACTCGACCGGGGATTGTCTGTCGCGCGCACGTCCGTCCTGGTCGTCGGGCGGCGCAGGCCGGAGGTTGCCTGGCAGCAGGCGCAGAGCGAAGTGGACGCGCTGACCCGGCGCGTGGCGCCGGCGAGCGACACCGCCGCGGGCTGGCGCACCTCGGTGGCGCCACTGAACAAAGAAGCGACGAAGAGGACCCGTCCGATGGCGACGGCATTCATGCCGGCGCTGCTGGTGCTCCTCATCGGGTGCGTCAACGTGGCGAATCTGTTGCTCGCCAACGCCGTCGCCCGCGAGCACGAGGTCGCGGTGCGCACGGCGATCGGGGCGACGCGCCCGCGTCTCGCACGTCAGCTTCTGATCGAGAGCGCGTGGCTCGCGCTCGGCGGAGGTGTGGCGGGTCTGCTGTTCACGTTCGTGGGCGTGGAGATCTTCCGCGCCGTGCTCGGCCGCTCGCAACCCCTGGCGGCCGCGCGCATCGTCATCACACCTTCGGCCTTTGCGTTCGCGCTCGTGCTCACGGTCCTGACGCCGCTCGTCTTCGGTCTCGTGCCGGCCCTGCGCGCCTCGTCGCCCAATCTCGGCGCGCTGCTGAAGGACGGTCCGCGGGGCGATGGCTGATCCGCGGCTATCGTCTCCGTGATCTCCTTGTGCCGCTGGAGCTGGCCCTCGCGGTCGTGTTGCTCGTGACGATCGTGCTGTTCCTGAGATTCTTCTGGGAACAGGAGCATCTGCCGATCGGATTTGACGACGGGCGTCTGTACGCCCTGATGGTGTCGCCGGGGAGCGCCGACCGTGAAGCGGCGGATCTGAGGAACCTGAACGTGGCGCTCGTCGAACAGGTGCGCGGGGTACCCGGAATCGAATCCGCGACCGTCGCCGATGGACTACCCGCGCCTGGTGTCGGTCGTGGCGTTTGGACGGTCGCGCTGGACCAGGCGGGCGCCGCACAGAGCGCCCTTCAACTGGCCGTGATCCCCATCGACGTCAGTCCTGGCTTCTTCGCAACCATGAGGATCCCACTGCTGCGAGGGCGAGATTTCTCCTCGGCTGACGGACCGGGAAGCGCGCCGGTCGCCATCGTCAGCGCGCATCTCGCGCGCCGATGGTGGCCGGAGCAGGATCCGATTGGCAGGACATTCAGGCTCGGCGGGTCGGACGCGCCGGCCGGATCCATCACGGTGGTCGGCGTCGCCGGCGACACGATGACGAGCGACACGCTGCAGTCGCCGTACATCTACCTGCCGCTCGGGCAGACACCATCGCGTGACCTGCTCGTCGTGATGCGCCTGGCCGGCGAGCGGCCTGACCTCGCGGCACTCAAGCAGGCCGTCGCGCGTGTGCCACCGCTGCGACTGGAGGAAGTCTGGTCGGTACGGGAGCGCCTGGCAGACGGGTTTCGCGGCGCCGACTTCGCGCTCTGGCTCTTCGGCGTGTTCGCGGGCCTCGCCCTCCTGCTCGCCGCGGTCGGGGTTTACACCGTCGTCAGCCAGGCGGTCGCGAGACGCACGCGGGAGATCGGTGTCCGCGTGGCGCTCGGTGCGGGGCCGCTGGACGTCTTGCGCGCGGTTGTCGGCCCGACGCTCGCGCTGAGCGCGGTTGGCATCGCGGTCGGCATCGCCGGGACGCTCATCGTGACGCGCTTCACCTGGAGCCTGCTCCTCGACGTCAGCGCGACCTCGCCGATCGTGTGGGTGACGATCGTGGGGATCCTCGCGCTGGCCGCGATTGCGGCGTGCCTCGTGCCGGTTCGTCGTGCGGTGTCGGTGGATCCGGCGGTGGTGCTGAGACAGAACTGATCGGGAGCTCTCAGTTGTCAGTTGCCAGTCGTCAGTTGTCAGTCTCCTACCGGATGATGCCTTTGCGCACCGCGTAGAGCACGATGTCCGCCGCGCTGTGCACGCCCAGCTTCTCCATGATGTGCGCGCGGTGGGTTTCGACGGTGCTTGGGCTCAGGAACAGGCGCTCGGCGATTTCCTTGTTGCCGCGTCGCTCCGCGACGAGCTGGAAGACCTCGCGCTCGCGCGCCGACAGCAGTTCGTAGCGATCGGCGACACCCCGGTCCGCCATGCTGCGCACGTAGTCGTCGAGCAGGACCCTGGCCACCGCCGGGCTGAAGAACGACTTCCCGTCCATCACTGCGCCCACCGCGGCGATCAGATCCGAATCGAACGCGTCTTTCAGCAGGTAGCCCCTGGCCCCCGCGCGCAGCGCCTCCGTCACGTAGGCTTCGTCAGCGTGCATGCTCAGGATGAGCACCCGCACCTGGGGCGCGCGGCGCGCGATCTGACGCGTGGCCTCGATGCCATTGAGCAGCGGCATCCCGATGTCGAGCAGCGCGACGTCGGGTTTGTGCTCTACCGCGAGGTCCACGGCCGCGCGCCCGTCGCTCGCTTCGGCCACGACCTGCCAGTCGCGTCGTTCCTCGAGGATCTTCCGCAGACCCTGTCGCACCAACGTGTGATCGTCGGCGAGCAGGATGCGCAGCGTGCTCATGGCGCCGGCTCCCGGACGGCCGGGGTTCCCTCGACGCGGTCTGCGGCGGGATCACCGTGCGGTTCGGCCGGCCTGACCAGCGCCGGGAGCTCCACGGTGAGCCGCGTGCCGCGTCCGGGCGCCGTGTCGAGGCGGAACGCGCCGCGGAACTCCGCCACCCGCTCGCGGATGCCCAACAACCCCAGGCCAGGTCTGCCGTCCGGAGCGACCGCCCCGGCGTCGAAGCCTTGCCCGTTGTCTTCGATGCCGACGAGCAGGATGTCACGCGGCCGGTTCAGCGATACGTGGCACGTCGTCGCGTGGGCGTGGCGCTCCACGTTGGTGAGCGCCTCCTGCACGATGCGGTAGACGCACGTCTCGATCTCGCTGGCCAACCGCTCGTCCAGACCCTCATGGACGAGATCGGCCCGAATCCCGGTCCGCCGCGAGAACCCGCGCAGGAGCGACCCCAGGGCCGCCAGAAGCCCCAAATCGTCGAGCAGGGCGGGACGCAAGAGCTGTGACAAGTCGCGCACGGCGTTCAGCGCGCGGTCGTTGATGGCGCGGGCCTCGTCCAGCAGCGCCGCGCGGCCGGCGCCTTCAGCCTCCAGCCGGCGCTGCGTGAGGCCGAGCTCGGCCTTGACGGCCGTGAGCGCCTGACCGACTTCGTCGTGCAACTCCCGGGCAATGGCGCGCCGCTCGTCTTCCTGAACGTGCACGAGTCTCGCCGAGAGGCGCTGCAGATCGCGGGTGTTCTCCGCCTCCTTCTCCATCTGCTGCCGCACGCGCGTCTCGAGCTTTCCAGCGTATGCGCTCACCAGGATCGCGATCCCGAGGCTCAAGACGAGCGCCGCGGCGCCTGCAATCCACACGCGCCGGTGCATCGCACGGTAGATCCGGCTGACCTCCTGCTGCTGCCGGTCGAAGGCCTCCAGGTTGGCGGCGTGGATCTCCTCCGAGATTCGGATGATGACCTCGCGCTGGGGCGCAACTCGCTCGCGCAGTTGCGCCGGAGGGCCGGCGTCGGGCGCCGAGGCGGCCTCCAGGACGGGCGCCAGGCTCTGCCAGCGCTCCGCCAGCGCCTCCCGCAGTCGTCCGAGCGCCGCGGGCTCGGGCCCGGACCCCACCAGACTGGCGTACTCGCGGAGCGTCCCATCGATCCGTTCCTGGGTGGCAAGTAGCTGCAACCGTGCCGCATGCGCGCGCGCTGGGTCCATTTCGAACAGGGCATCGCGCAGGTAGATGGAGCCCTGGAAGACCTCCCGTCGCACGTCGGAGAGCAGTTCCTCCGCCCGCACGAACCGGGCGTTTACGGCCGTCGCCACGGCCTCGACCTCGGCGAGCCGCCGCGTGATGTCGTAGCCTGAGGCGACCCAGAGCAGCACGATGAGGGCGAACCCCAGAACGAGCGCGCCGCGGATGGTCAGCGAGCCGAGGGGACGAAGGCTCGGGCGCGGCAGCGCCGAAGGTGGGAGTGGGCCGGCTGACGCCAACGGCACATCGGGCACGCCAGGATCCTAGCGCGAAGCGCGGTCCTGGCCAAGCGCCGGCACCGGGTCGGGTTCAGAGGGTGGCGCCAGGTAATCTGGCGCGTGAGGGTCAACGGCCGAGCGCCCTGAGGGACGCCCGGCCGTTGATGTGTCCAAGAAGAGTCCTCGGTCCTCCCACAACCTCCTGGACCGAGGGGCGAAGCCCGGACTAGAAGCGGAACACCGCCGTGAGCTGGAACGCGCGCGCCTGCTGCCGGTTGCGCATCTGCAGGAAGTTCGAGCTCCAGGTCTGATACGCGCTGTTGTAGCTGTACTGCGTGAAGTCGCCGCCGTTCAGCAGGTTGAAAATGTTGCCCGCGACCTCGACTTCGCGCGCCCCGCCGAGCTTGATGATCTTCCCAACCTTCAGGCCGACGGTGTGGATCGCCGGCGCCTGGATCTGGCCCTCACCGCGGTCCTTGTAGACATACCGGTTGCGGGTCGCCAGCGGGTTGGACTGCGTCGTGCCGTTCGGCAGCGTGAACCGCGACGGTCCAAACACGGCAATGTGCGGGTCGTTGGCTGCCAGACGGTACAAGGGGGCGCCGGACCAGGGTCCGGCCTGGATCGTGTAGCTGCTCGCCACCGTGAAGCCAAACGGCGCCATCCACACGCCCGCCACGTTCCCGCGGTACTTCATCCAAGTCGGCCCGTAGCTCAGCGCGTTTCCGGTGTCCGGCAGGCTGTTCCGGTCGTTGTTGCCGCGCGGCATGTAGAGGTTCGCGGTGTTCGCGAAGTGGTCGGGCTGGATATACCCGGCCCGGTCGGTCGGGTTCCACGTGCCGTCCATGTGGTGCCACTGCCGGTTGAAGCCGGCCATCACCTGGAAGTTGTGCGACATGTTCTTGGCTACGGTGATCTCGATGGCCTGGTACTCGAGCGTGCTCCAGGTGTTATTGGTCTGCTGATTCATCTCGCCGCGGTTCGGATCGAGCTTGCCGAACCCGCCGAACGGCTGCCCCGGAGCACTCGGCCAGTACCCGTTGTTCTCGAGGTTGGCCCACATGTGCTTGTAGCTGCGCTTGATCCAGGCGACGTCGAGGGCGGTCTGCATCGGGAACTGCCGGCGGAACCCGATGATGAACTCGTCGAGATACGGCTGGTGAGCCTTGGGGTCGATCTCGTAGGACGCCAGCGTGGCCGTGACGGCCGGGTCGACGACGACGGTCTCAAAGATGCCATCGAGGTTGTTGTCGTACTCGGTCCGGAACGACACCTTGCTGCCCGCGCCGAACGTCGTGATGGCGTCACGGCCCATCACCTGCTCGCCGACGCGGACGTAGCTGCCGCGCAGGAGGTTTCTGGCATCACTCGTGAGCATGTACGAAAAGCCCAGGCGCGGCTGAATCGTCCAGGCCGCCTCGCGGACGACGTTGAAGATCTTGTCGTCCCGCTTGGCGTAGTCGGCGCGGATGCCGATGTTGGCGGTCAGGCGAGGCGTGGGCTTCCAATTGTCCTGCACGTACGCCGCCCAGTTCTGGTCGCGCGCCTTCCGCGTCTGGAGGTCGAGGGGTTCGACATAGTCGCGGCGGAACGGGATCGTGCCGAGCGACGGGTTGTTGTAGTCCCGCGCAACCCGCAACTCCTGAGTGAACCCGTCGTTCACGTAGTGCGTGATGACGTCGTAGACGTTCCGCGGCTCGATGAAGAAGCCGGTCTGGAACTCGTGCGAGCCGCCCCATCCTTCCTTGAAATATGTCAGGTCGCCGCGGAGCACAATGAGCGAGGCCGGCACTTCGCTCTGGGCTTCGCGGTTGCCCGAGAGCACAATGAGGTTGTCGCCGCGGCGGAGGCCGGCGCTGATGCTCGATCCCGAGTACACCTCAATCTGCGGCCCGGAGCCCTTGAACCGGGACCACGCGAAGGTCCCGTCGTCGGTGCCCCCCTTATTGTTGTAGCCAGCCAGGAACGTCGTGGTGATGTTGTCACCCCACACGGAGGTCAGCTTCCCCATGAACAGGCCGCCGCCGTTCGAGTACGCGTTGATCGGATCGGTGTAGTACTCCCAACTGCTCTCGCCGTTGACGCGATCCCGCTGGTAGACGGTCGCCAGCTCGTGCCCCGAGCCAAGGCGCGCGGTGACCTTCAGGTAAGGCTGGTAGCCCTCGACGAGCTGGTTGAACGCCTTGAAGTCGGGAAAGAAGTTCTTGAGGTCGTTGACGTTCTTCTCAGTGCGGGAGATCGGCACCTCGACGTTCGAGTAGCGGATCGACCCGAAGAACCACACCTTGTCGCGCTTGATGGGACCGCCGAACGAGCCGTCGAACTGCTTGACGCCGTTCTGCGCCGGCGTGCCGCCCGTCGACTCGAAGGAGTCTTTCCCGGTGACCGCTTTGAGCTCCGGCGGCATGGTGAACCGTGTGACCGCATCCGTGTTGTCGCCGTTCCAGTTGAGCGGCTGGTACGCGAAGCCGGCCGTGCCTTTGAACGTGTTGCCACCGCTCTTGGTGATCACGTTGATGGCCAGGCCCGTGCCCATCGGCGTCGACGCGTCCACGCCCCCCGTCTTCACCTGCGTGTCCTGGATCATGTCGGAGCCCATCTGCACGTAGGTGAGCTGGAAGTCGTTGTAGTTGCCCGCCTGCATGCCCTCGAGCTGCACGACGTG
>CAYHSN010000159.1:0-7500 GCA_964359235.1 uncultured Vicinamibacterales bacterium
CTGCACCCCGGCAAGACGTCGATGTTCGAGCCGGTGCACGGGTCGGCGCCGAAGTACGCGGGCAAGAACGTGGCGAACCCGATCGGCGCGATCCTCTCGGCCGCCCTGATGCTCGACTACCTCGGTTGCGCGCCGGAAGCGCAGGCCATCGAGAATGCCGTCCGCACCGCCGTCCAGACGCTGAACGGTCCGGCCGAGATTGGGGGAACGCTGGGGACGCGGGAGACGGGCGATTTTATTGCGAATGAGATCAAGCGACAGAGGCAATGACCACGGAAGGGCCACGGAAGGGCCACGGAAGGACCACGGAAGGACCACGGAAGCATCCGAACGGCAGGCGAAGTAGCCGAACGGCAAGGAGCCAGCCGAACGGCAAGAGAAGTGGCCGAACGGCGAGTAACCAGTGGAACGGCAAGCAACCATTCGAAGAGAAGGCAGTCCTATGTCATCGCCAGAAGTCTTCATCGTCGGCGGCGCGCGCACGCCGATGACCGAGTACGTGGGCGCGCTGAAGGATGTCTCGGCCCTGGAACTCGGCGCCATCGCCTCACGCGCCGCGTTCGAGAAAACCGGCGTCAAGCCCGAGTGGGTCGATCACGTTGTGTTCGGCAACGTTCTGCAGACCAGTTCCGACGCGATCTATGGCGCGCGGCACGTCGGCCTGAAGGCGGGCGTGCCGAAAGAGGTGCCCGCGCTCACGGTCAACCGCCTGTGTGGCTCGGGCATGCAGGCAGCGGTCAGCGGGGCGCAGCTCATTCAACTTGGCGAAGCGGACATCGTGCTGGCCGGCGGCACGGAGAACATGAGCCAGGCGCCACACGTCATTCGCGGGCTCCGATCGGGCCTGCGCCTCGGGCAAGGCAAGCTCGAGGACTCCCTGTGGGAGTCGCTGCTCGATCCGTACTGCGGCTGTACGATGGCGGGGACCGCGGAGAACTGCGCGCGGCAGTACGGAATCTCGCGCGAGGAGCAGGACGCCTTCGCCCTGCGCAGCCAGCAGCTCGCGCACGAGGCGTGGACCGAGGGGCGCTTTGCGGGCGAAGTCGTGCCGGTCGAGATCAAGACGCGCAAAGGCGTGACGCGTGTCGCGCAGGACGACCACCTGCGGCCGGACACGACGTTGGAGATCCTCGCGGCGCTACCGCCTGCGTTTTCGAAAGACGGTTCGGTGACCGCCGGCAACGCGAGCGGCATCGTCGACGGCGCCGCCGCGCTGGTGTTGGCGTCAGCGACAGCCGTTCAGGAACGCGGACTGACGCCGCTCGGCCGTCTCACCGGCTGGGCGGTCACGGGCGTTGAGCCGTCGCTCATGGGCATGGGACCCGTGCCGGCGACGCGACGGCTTCTCGATCGCAAGGGCCTGTCGCTCGATGCCATCGATCTCATCGAGGTGAACGAGGCCTTCGCCGCGCAATACCTGGCGGTCGAGAAGGAGTTGGGGCTCGATCGGAACAAGGTCAACGTGAACGGCGGCGCGATCGCGCTCGGTCATCCGCTCGGCATGACGGGCACGCGTCTGCTGCTCACGCTGCTCCTCGAACTCAGGCGTCGAGGGAAGGCGCGCGGCCTCGCGACGGCGTGCATCGGCGGGGGACAGGGGATTGCGGCAATGGTAGAGACGGTGTAGGTGGCATTGCAGATTTCAGGATTGAAGATTTGAGGATTGATTGATCGATTGAAGATTGGAGATTGAAGAATGGATTGGTGATTGCGCGGACTCCGTCAGTCGACAATCCATTCAACAATCGATCAATCTTCAATCAACAATCAATCGATCGATCTGCAATCCTTCAATCTGCAATGTACGGATCGGAGATGTCCTATGCAGATTGCGACAGTTGGCGTGTTGGGCTGCGGACTGATGGGCGCCGGCATCGCGCAGGTGTCCGCGCAGGCCGGGTACAAGACGATCGTCCGAGAAGTGAACGACGACCTGCTCCAGAAGGGGCTGGGTCGGATCAAGAAGTTCCTCAACGACGGCGTCGAGAAGGGAAAGGTGGCGCCCGAGGCGCGCGACAGGACGCTCGGCAACCTGTCGGGCACGACGCGCTTCGAGGACCTCAGGGAGTGCGACCTCATCATCGAGGCCATCATCGAGAACATCGACGAGAAGGCCTCGGCCTACACGGCGCTCGACCGGCTCGCCGGCGAGTCGACGATCTTCGCGTCGAACACCTCGTCGCTCTGCATCACGGAGCTCGCGGCGAAGACGAAGCGGCCCGACCGGTTCGGCGGCCTGCACTTCTTCAACCCGGTGCCGATCATGAAGCTCGTCGAGGTCATCCGCGCCCTCACGACGAGCGACGACACCTACACGGCGCTCTTCGCCTTCGCACAATCGCTCGGCAAGGAGCCCATCACCGCGCCCGACAAGCCCGGCTTCATCGTCAATCGCCTGCTCGTGCCGTATCTGCTCGATGCCATCCGGGCGTACGAGCACGGCCTCGGCACGGTCGAGGACATCGACAAGGGCATGAAGCTCGGCTGTGGGTATCCGATGGGGCCGTTCACCCTGCTGGACTTTGTCGGACTCGACACGACCTATTACATCGCCAACATCATGTTCGAGGAGTACCGGGAGCCCGCCTACGCGCCGCCGCCGCTCCTCAAACGGATGGTGCTGGCCGGCCGGCTCGGGAAGAAGAGCGGACAGGGGTTTTACAAGTACTGACAACTGACAACTGACGACTGACAACTGGCAACTGACAACTGGTAACTGACAACTTGGGACTTGAGGAGGCACCCACGTTGGCAGTCGCCAATCGTCAAGTTGTCAGTTGTCAGTCTTCTGTAAAATACCCATATGCATGACATCATCCGGCTGTTGCTCGCCGAGCTTGGCGAAGATCCGTCCCGCGAGGGACTGCGCGATACCCCGAAGCGTGTCGAGAAGGCGCTGAAGTTCCTGACGAGCGGCTACGAGGCCGACGTCGACTCGGTGCTCAACGGCGCGCTGTTCACCGTTGATTACAGCGAAATGGTGATCGTCAAGGACATCGATTTCTACAGTCTGTGCGAGCACCATCTGCTGCCGTTCTTCGGCAAGTGCCACGTCGCGTATCTGCCCAAGGGCAAGGTGATCGGGTTGAGCAAGATCCCCCGCCTGGTCGAGGTCTTCAGCCGCCGCCTGCAGATCCAGGAGCGGCTGACGAGCCAGATCGCGGAGACCATCCGCGAAAAGATCAATCCGCTGGGCGTCGCGGTGGTGATGGAGGCGACGCACCTCTGCATGTCGATGCGCGGCGTCGAGAAGCAGAACTCGTTTGCGGTCACGAGCGCCATGCTCGGCGGGTTCCGCAGCGACGCCCGCACGCGCATGGAGTTCCTCGAGCTGATCAAACACCGGAGCACGCTGCCGGACATCGGCAGCGCCACGGTCAGCGGCGTGCCGGCCACCTGTGTCACCGAGTAGCGTGTTCGACGGCGCTATACTGAACACATGAGCGGTGGAGAGGACTGGTGCGCGGCCCGGCGCGCGCGCCGGCGTCCCGTGCGGGCCGCGCTCACGCTGGCGCTCGCGGTCATGGCCGCGGGCGCGCCGGCTGACGCGCAGACGCGGTCACGCTCCCGCGCGACGCCCAAGCCTGTTCCCAAGACAGAGCCGGCGCAGGTCACCTGTCAGGCGACGCTGGGAACCGGCGTCAAGACGGGGCGCGTGTTCTGCGACGTGCTGAGCGGTCGCGATCCCTCCGAGGGCATCCTGATCAAGATTCCGCCGCACAGCGGCCGGGTCACGCTCACCTTCGATCTCCACGCGCGTCACACCTATTCCGAGGAGCTGGCGAAGGCCGGCAAGGCATTCGCGCGCTACACGGGCACCGCCGGCATCCTGACGATGAACAACGATCTCGTGCAGCGTGCCGTGGTGCTGGCGGAATTCCGCACGATCGCCGACGCGTTCGATCGCATCGGCGGCGGCGCCGGTCCGGGCGGCCTGAAGGCCGTCGTGCCCGTGTCGATCGAGCCCGTGAGGATGGAGTTGCCGGAGAAGATCGAGCAGGTGAGCCTGCTCGGCGAGAAGCTGAAGGTGGTGCGGCTCGACGGCGAGTTCACGTTCGCCACGCCGGGCCAGCCGGTGGCGATCGTGAGCAACATCCAGGTGGAGTACCGGCCGAGGCCGGCGCCGAGGCGACGACGATGAGCGGCTTCAGGCTCCAGGCGACAGGCGTGTCACACTGTCACGCTGCGATCACGTTCTCTCTGGACGGCCATGAAGACACGAAGGCACGACGAACAATCACGAAGCCACGTCGAACACGTTCGCCGCTGATGAATCCGGATCTGATGGCGTGACAGCGCTGGAGCCCGTAGCCCGCAGCTTTCGTCAGTCGGTCTCCCAACCGGGTCGCAGCAGCACCATCCCGATGATGCGGTCGCCCTGCATCGCGTCCTCGACTTTCAGGATTGCGGCGGTTCCAAATCATCAAACATGAAATCTGAAATCCTGAAATCTCAGTGCACCGTCCTCGTCTTGCGCGTCATGTAATCGAGCAGGACGTACTGGCCGAGGGTGTCGGGTGTCGTGAAGTACGCCTTACCCCGGCAGATCTCCGACACGCGGCGGACGAAGCTCACGAGGTCGTAGTCTCGCGCGAGCATGAACGTGTTGATGAGGATGCCGGCTTTTCTGCAGCGCGCGACCTCGCCGAAGGTTTCGGCGACGATGAACGGATCGAGACCAAAGGCGTTGCGGTAGATGCGGCCGTCGGGCTGCGTGAGCGCTGACGGCTTGCCGTCGGTGATCATCACGATCTGCCGCATGTCCTTGCGCTGGCGCTCGAGGATCCGCCGCGCCAGGCGCAGGCCTTCCCGCGTGTTGGTGTAGTACGGGCCGACGCGGACCCGCGCGAGGTGCGCCAGCGGGATCTCCTCGGCCGAATCGTGGAACAGCACGAGATGCAGCGCGTCACCCGGATACTGCGTGCGGATCAGGTTCGCGAGGGCGAGCGCCACGCGCTTGGCCGGCGTGAACCGGTCCTCGCCGTAGAGGATCATGCTGTGGCTGCAGTCGAGCATGACCACCGTCGCGCACGACGACTGATACTCGCCCTGCGCCACCATCAGGTCCTCGGCCTGCACGTCGATGGCCGGCTCGCCTGCCGCGCGAGACGCGGAGGCGAGGCCCGACCGTCGCACGGCGTTCAGGATGGTGGCGCTGGGATCGAGGTTCAGCGTGTCGCCGAACACGTACGGCTTCGGCGCGCCGCTCGACTCGATGCCGGTCGAGAGATCGCGCGTGTCGTGCCGCCCGAAGCTGCTGCGGCCGATCGACCCGAGCAGGTCGCGCAGCGTCCGGTAGCCGAGAAAGTCGAGGCCCTTGTCGGTCACCTCGAAGCGCACCGAGCCTTCCGGCCCCGGACCGAGCTCGCCCCGGCCGCCGCCGTCCCGCTCGGGCCGGCTCGGTGATTCGGCCGTGATGTAGCCCTCACGCATGAGGCGGTCGACGATCTGCTGGATCAGCTCCTCGAGGCGCGAGCTCCCGTCGGCCTGGTCGGCGTCGGCCGGATCGCCGAGCAGGCGCTGAATCGTCTCGTCGGACAGCAGCCCGCCATTCAGCAGCGCGTCCAGGATTGCATCGTGCAGCGCCTGGAGCGTGTGGTCGGCATCATCCTGGCCGTACTCCGACCAGTGCGGGTTCTCGAACCCGCTCGCCAGCAGCAGATCGGACAACTTCGAGAGCAACTCTTCGAGGTTGAGGCCCTCGAGATCCTCGCCAGTGAAGCGCGTGTACTTGTAACGCATCGTGCTGCAGAGGCCAGAGACCGGGAACCGGAGGCCCGAGACCGGAGGCCGGGGACCCGAGGCCCGAGGCCGGGGTTGGAACTGGGTCCCTGATCCCTCAGTTCCTGGCCTCCGGCCCCCGGCCTCCGGCCCGATGTCAGTTGTAATACTTCTTCTTCCCCCCGACCGGCGTCCGCTCCTCGACGAGCGAGTCGGCGCCCATGCTGCGGGGCTTCGCGCGGGACGTTTCGGCCGCCTGATAGGTCCACTCGTCGGAGCGGCTGATCTTCTTGAGCGCGAACAGCCCCTCGAGCACGAAGTCGATGGCGGAGGCCACGAGCGGCGGTGCGGCGCCGGTCTTGATGCCCGACAGTCCGGCGAGCTCGTGCAGCCCCTGGACCTCGCTCGTCCGCGCGATGAGAGCGGCGGCCGGCGCCATGTCGTCCACCTGGAGCGTCCCGCCCATGTCGAACCAGTCCACGACGGGGCGGAGGTCCGCGCTGTGCGCGTAGCCGTCGAAGACGTTCGCGACGGCCGAGCGCACGAGCTCGCGCGCCACGGTGTCGGCGCCACGAAGCTCGCCCTCGTATTCGAGCTCGAATTTGCCCGTGATTGACGGCAGCGCGGCGTAGATGTCGGTGACGCGGGCGACGGCCACGTCCTCGCCGCAGAAGAGCGCCCGGCGCTCGGCGTTCGAGACCGCGTTTTCGAGGCACGTGATCGGCAACCGCTGGCTCACGCCCGACCGTTTGTCGATCTTCTGATCGCGCCGCGCCTCGAACGCGATCTCCTCGACGATCTCGCGCACGAAGTCCGGGACGAGGCAGCCGAGGTGCGCGGAAGCGCCGCGGCCGTTCTGCCGCTCGAGCCAGGCCTCCTGCGCCGTGATCGCCATCGCGTCGGCGCGCGTCTTCGGATAGTGGGTCCGGATCTCCGAACCGATGCGGTCCTTGAGCGGCGTGATGATCTTCCCGCGCGCGGTGTAGTCCTCCGGGTTCGCGCTGAAGACGAGGAGCACGTCGAGCGGCAGGCGCACCGGGTAGCCTTTGATCTGGACGTCACCCTCCTGGAGGATGTTGAAGAGACCCACCTGGATCTTGCCGGCCAGATCCGGCAGCTCGTTGATCGCGAAGATGCCGCGGTTGGCGCGCGGCAGGAGGCCGTAGTGCATCGTGAGCTCGTCGGAGAGCTGGCGCCCGCTGCGCGCCGCCTTGATCGGATCGATGTCGCCGATGAGGTCGGCGATCGTGACATCGGGTGTCGCCAGCTTCTCGACGTAGCGGACCTCGCGCGGCAGCCACGCGACCGGCAGGCGGTCGCCTTCGTCCTGAACGCGCGCGCGACAGGCCGCGCAGACGGGCGCGAGCGGGTCGTCCATGATCTCGCAGCCGGGCACGACCGGGAGGTGCTCGTCGAGCAGGCTGGCGAGCGCCCGGAGGATCCGGCTCTTCGCCTGCCCGCGCAGGCCCAGCAGGATGAAGTTGTGGCGCGAGAGGATCGCGTTGACGATCTGCGGCACCACGGAGTCGTCGTAGCCGTGAATGCCCGGAAACAGCGGGTCGCCGGCCCGCAGCTTGCGGATGACGTTGTCGCGGATCTCGTCTTTCACCGCGCGGCGCGGCACCTCGCCCGCCTCCACCGCGCGGCGGAGCTCGCCTCGATTGGTTGGTCGTGACATCGATCCGATTCTAGCACGCACACCGACGTCGACTCGGGCCGCCCCCCATAGGCGTTAACCTAACGTCGGGCAGAACTGGCGAACAGAGAACCGGGAACCGG
>CAYHSN010000160.1:0-7427 GCA_964359235.1 uncultured Vicinamibacterales bacterium
GTCTTCGTGCCTTCGTGGCCGTTGGCTTGTCTTCATCCGTGCTGCAGAATTTCCACCAACCTCGCAGCGAACGCCGAGCGCGCCACGACCTCGTCCACCCCCGCCTCGCGCGCGGCGGCCACGACGTCGGCGCGCACGTGCGAGACGAACCCGAGCGTGCGAATGCCGCCGAGTTCAGCGTCGGCCTTGAGCGCCCGGATTGTGCCGATGGAGTCGATCTTCTCGCTGGTCAGGTCGAAGATGGCCAGCGACGGTTTCGCGGCGCGCGCCTGCTGGATGATGTCGGCCGGCGTCCGCGCGAAGAGGATCGCGATGCCTGCCTGCTTCGCGGCGGCGCGAATCTTCGAGCTGAAGAGGAGATCGTCGACGGCGATCAGGATCATAGGCGGAATTGTAGGATTTCAGGATTGCATATTGAAGGATTACGGACGCACGCCGCCTCCCAATCCTGCAACATGCAATCCTGCAATATGCAATTCAGTCATTCCTCAGAAACGGGTTACTTCTTCTCTCTTCTCCAATGGTGGTCATCGGTCCGTGACCCGAGTAGACCTCGGAGTTGTCCGGGAACGCGAGCAGCACCTGACGGATTGAGCGCATCAGCGTGTCGTAGTCTCCGCCGGGCAGATCCGTGCGACCGATGGATCCCGCAAAGAGCGTGTCGCCCACGAACAACATCCGTCCGGCCTCGGCCTTCGGGCCGACCTGCAGGCAGACGCCGCCGGGGCAGTGCCCCGGGGTGTGGTGCACGCGGACCTGGTAGTCGCCGAACGCGAGCGGCGCGCCGCCCACCTCGTAGGAGAAATCGGGCGCAGGCTGGGGATCCACGCGGAGCCCGAACGCGAGGCCCTGCTGCACGACGGTCTCGTAGAGAAGGAGGTCGTCGCGATGCAGGCCCACTGGCGCCCCGATCGCCTGCTTCGCGCGGGCCACGCCGGTGATGTGATCGAGATGCGCGTGGGTGAGGAGGATGTATCTGATCGAAAGCGTGTATCGCTCGACGGCTTCGAGCAGCGCGCCGACCTCATCGCCCGGATCGATGAGGACGCCCTCGCGCGTGCGCTCGCACCCGAGGACGTAT
Organism: uncultured Vicinamibacterales bacterium; assembly: GCA_964359235.1. GTDB lineage: Bacteria > Acidobacteriota > Vicinamibacteria > Vicinamibacterales > JAHECP01 > CAYHSN01. The sequence continues at coordinate 1,082 of CAYHSN010000160.1, forward strand.
CCGTTCTTGAAGAACGGCTCGACGGCACGCGTCTCGAGAATCATGCCGACCTGCGATTCAGAACTGACAACTGACAACTGACAACTTGCGCGAGGTGAAACGTGGGATCTTCAGCAGGTTGTCAGTTGTCAGTTCCAAGTTGTCAGTTGTCAGTCGTTCGTTCCCACCGTCAGCTCCACCCGTCCGACCCCGAGCCGATCCCCCGCCTTGAGCGTCGCATGCGTGACGCGTTGCCCGTTGACGAATGTCCCGTTCGTGCTCTTGAGGTCTTCGACCTCGAGCCGACCGGCGGGGTGCGCGGTCAGCCGGCAGTGCACACGCGACACGAGCGGCGCGTCGAGCACGAAGTCGACGCCCTTCGCGCGGCCGATCGTCTTCTCGTTACCGGGCAGCATGCGGAAGGTGAGCGCCTCGTCTTCGCGTGCTGGCGCGCGCAGCACCCACATGAGATTCTTCGCGGGTCGTTCGGCCGTCATGCGCGGGCGGCCGCGGCGGGCTCGAGACCGAAGGCTTCGCGCACGCGCGCGTGCACGATCTGGCCGCCGCAGGTGACGAGCGTCTCCCGGACAATCTCATCGTCGGCGCCAGTCTGGATCTTGCCGTCTTTGACGAGGTGCGTCAGGAACGTCGTGATGTTCTTCGAGTACATCTGGCTCGCGTGATACGGCACGGTGGACGGCAGGTTCGTCGGACCGAGAATCGTGACGCCGTGGGCCACCACGCGCTCGCCGGCCTTCGTCAGCTCGCAGTTGCCGCCGCGTTCGGCCGCCAGATCGACGATCACCGAGCCCGGCTGCATGCCCTTGACCATGTCGGCGGTGATGAGCACCGGCGCCTTCTTCCCCGGCACCGCGGCGGTCGTGATGACGACGTCGCTTCCGGCCACGACCTTCGTCATCATCTCGCGCTGGCGGCGGTAGAACGACTCGTCCTGCGCCTTCGCGTAGCCGCCCTTGTCCTCGGCGTCGGCCGCGTCGAGCGGCAGCTCGACGAACTTCGCGCCGAGGCTCTGGATCTGGTCTTTCACCGCCGGTCGCACGTCGTACGCCTCGACCTTCGCGCCCATCCGGCGCGCGGAGGCGATCGCCTGGAGCCCGGCGACGCCCGCGCCCACCACGAACACGTGCGCCGGGGCCAGCGTGCCCGCGGCCGTCATCATCATCGGGAACATCCGCGGGAGCTCGACCGCGGCAATCAGCACCGCCTTGTACCCCGCGATGGTCGCCATCGACGACAGCGAATCCATGCTCTGCGCGCGCGTCATGCGCGGCATCAGCTCCATCGAGAACGCGCTCACGCCGCGGCCGGCGAGCGCGTTCATCTCGTCCTTCGCCGTCAGCGGCTCGAGCAACGCGATGAGCGACTGGCCCGGCTTCATGTGCGACAGATCACTCCGGCCCGCGTCGGGGTTGGCGCCGAGGCCCCGCACCTGAAGGATGACGTCGCCTTCGGCGAACACCTCCGTGCGTGACCCGGCGATGCGGCCCCCCTTCGCCGTGTACTCGCCATCGGGGAAGCCCGCGGCCGTTCCTGCGCCGGACTCCACGATGACTTCGTGACCGGCCTTGATGAAAAGAGGCAGGGCGGAGGGAACGATCGCGACGCGGTGTTCGCCGGGAAAGGTCTCCTTCGGAACGCCAATCTTCATGATGGGAGTCTAATCCATTTGCCCGCGAAAACTGAACAAACGCCCGCACGCTCTCGTCCAAGCCCCACGACTCGAGGACTTGTCCATGAGCACATCCCGCACGCGAATCATGTACGCCGCCGGCGCCGTCTTCGTGTTGATCGGCGGTCTCTACGGCATCTCGACGCTCCGGGGCGCGAAGCCGGAGTTCGACGCCTCGCGGCTCGTCACAGTCGAGCGCGGCACGATGGTCCTGTCGGTCGTGGCGACCGGCAAGATCGAGCCGATCTCGGAAGTCGAGATCAAGTCGAAGGCCAACGGCATCATCGAGCGCCTCCATGCCGACGTGGGCGACATCGTCCGGCCCGGCGACGTGCTGGCCGAGCTCGACAAGGAGAATCTCGAGGCGCGGCTGCGTGAGGCGCGCGCGAACCTGCAGGCGGCCGAAGCCGCGAAGCTCGGCGCCGAGGCGCAGCTTCAGAAGACGCAAGTCGAGGCCGAGGGCCCCGAGGTCGAGTTCGCGAAGCGCGCGTACGAGCGCGCGCTGGGGCTCTTCGAGCAGAAGCTGGCGGCGCAGTCGGCGCTCGACGACGCGAAGAGCGTGTACGACGTGGCGCGCAACCGTCAGCGCGCGGCGCAATCGGCGCTGGGGGTGTCGCGAGCGAAAATCGCCGAGGCGGCAGCCAACGTGGCGCAGGCGCGCGCCGCGGTCGAGCGCGCGGAAGAGGAGGTGCGCAACGCCACCATCCGGGCGCCCATTCGCGGCACCGTGCTCACGCGCGATGTCGAGGTCGGCAGCGCCGTGTCGTCGATCCTCAACCTGGGCGCCAACGCGACGCTCGTGATGAAGCTCGGCGACATCGACGAGGTGTTCGTGCGCGGCAAGGTGGACGAGGCCGACGTCGGCCGCGTGCGCGTGGGCCAGGCGGCCCGGATCTCGGTCGAGACGTTCAAGGATCGATCCTTCGATGGGAAGGTCACGCGCATCTCGCCGATCGGCGCCGAGAAGGACAACGTGACGACCTTCGAGGTCGAGGTCTCGATCCGGAATGCCGGGAAGGAACTGCGCGCGAACATGACCGCGAACGCCGAGATCATCCTCGAGGAGCACGCCGGCTCGCTGATCGTGCCCGAGAGCGCGATCGTCTACGACGCCGAGAAGAAACCGTTTGTGGACGTGCTCGCGCCGGCCGAGCCGAACGGGCGCCGGCGCGTGCCGGTGACACTCGGCGTGAGCAACGGGACGAAGACGCAGGTGATAGACGGTGTCAGGGAAGGGGACACGGTGGTGGTGCCTGGATAGACGCTTGAACGAACGAGTGACGAGGAACCAGAAACCAGGAACGGGGAACGGGGAACGAGGAACGAGTGGGGCCAGATTGCAACCAACCAGCAGTCAGCAGCAGCGACTTCGCACTCGTTCCTCGTTCCTCGTTCCTACAGGGTTTTTCGCAGTGAAAGACACCATCGCCCAATCCCTCGACAACCTGAGGGCGAATCGCCTTCGCAGCGTCCTGACGATGTTCGGGATCCTGTGGGGCATCGTGTCGATCGTCGTGTTGTCGGCGGTGGGCGAGGGCTTCCGCCGGGGCAACGACCACGTGCTGCGCGAGTTCGGCAGGAACATGGCAGTCGTGTTTCCGGGCCGCACCAGCCTGCAGGCGGGCGGCGAGCGCGCGGGCCGGCTCGTGCTCCTCACGGCGGACGACGCGCGCCTCATCGAACGCGAGTCGACGCTCGTGCGCGTCGTGAGTCCGGAGCTGGAACGCAACCTGAACCTCAAGAGCCGCTACAACGCCGCGGCGTCGAACGTCGCGGGCATCGAGCCGCAGTATCAGGAGATCCGGACCATCGAGCTCAGCCGCGGCCGTCAGTTCAACTGGGAGGACGAGCGGCAGGCGCGCCGCGTGGTCATTCTGGGCCACGACGTCGCCGAGCAGCTCTTCGGGCTCCGCGATCCGCTGAACGAGACCATCACGATCAACGGCCTCCCGTACACGGTCGTGGGGCGCATCCGGAAGAAGGAACAGGACAGCAACTACAGCGGGCCGGACAACCGCAAGGCGTTCGTGCCGTTCTCCGCGATGATCCGCGACTTCCCGCGTGCGATCGACCCCCTGGCCATCTCGCGCCTGATTGTCGCGCCCCACGACTGGGTCGTGGCCGATCTGCCGCGCGTGCTGGCCGCGCGCACGAGCCGCGTGAGCGACGTCATCTGGCCGCTCGAACGGGAGGTCCGCGGCATGCTCGCGAAGCGGCACGGCTTCCATCCCGACGACACGAGCGCGATCGCCGTCTGGGACACGTCGCTTTCGACGCTGATGTTCAGCCGCATCATCGTCTACATGAAGCAGTTCTTCACGCTCGTCGGATTCGTGACGCTCGGCCTGGGCGGCATCGGGGTGATGAACATCATGCTCATCGCCGTGCGCGAGCGCACGAAGGAGATCGGCGTGAGGAAGGCGCTTGGCGCGACCACCCGGCTCGTCCAGCGCCAGTTCTTCCTCGAGGGCCTCTTCCTCACGATCGTGAGCGGCGGCGCGGGATTCCTGCTCGCCGTCGGACTGTGCCAGGCCATCAACCTGCTGCCGATGCCCGCGCGATTCAGCGGAATGATCGTGACGTGGCAGACGGGCGTGGTCGCCGTCCTGACCCTCGCGCTCGTAGGTGTTGCGGCGGCGACCTATCCGGCGCGACGGGCGGCGGAGCTGCCGCCCGTCGAAGCGCTGCGGTACGAGATGTAACGGGTGAGCACAGGCCGAAGGCCTGTGCCACCGCTGTCACGGTGTGGCTCAGAGCTTCAAACCCTGTGCCACGACGAAGACACACACGGGGCCACGAAGGCACGAAGGAGGCACGGGGCCACGAAGACACGAAGACACGAAGGAGGCACGAAGGCTTGCCGTGTGATCGCAGCGTGACATGTGTGTGAAACCCTTCGTGCCTTCGCGTCTTCGTGGCTTTGCTTCATAGGCTCTTGGACCTGTGCGGCGGTGATAGACGGCGGTGGCACAGGTCTTCGACCTGTGCTGTGGTGACCGACGATGGACGTCACAGCCTGCCCGATCGCGATTCCGAAGCCGGCCGTTCGGCGGCGCGGCCTCCTGTCGCTCATGATCCTCCTCGAGATCGTCAAGGAAGCCCTCTACGGCCTGGCGCACCATCGCCTGCGCGCGGGTCTATCCGCGCTCGGCATTTCATGGGGTATCGTCTCGGTCGTCACGCTGCTCGCCTACGGCAACGGCTTCCACAGCGCGATCGCGGTCGGCATGCGCAACGCCTTCAGCGAGGGCGTCGTCGTGGTCTGGCCCGGACAGACGGGCCTGCAGGCTGGCGGCGAGCGGGCCGGACGCCGCGTGCTCCTGACGCAAGACGATGTCGCGGCGATCACGGAGTTGCCGCTCATCAAGTACGCCAGCCCGGAATTCGTCGAGCGCGTGCCGGTCGTCTTCGGCGTGAAGCAGGCGACCTACGCCGTACGCGGCGTGAACGCCGAGTACGGCACGATGCGCGCAGAGCGCCCGGCGCCGAACGAAGGGCGGTTCCTGTCACCGGAAGACATCGGTCAGCGCCGGCGCGTCGCGTTCCTCGGCAACGAGGTGAAGCGGAAGCTCTTCGGCCCGCGGCCGGCCGTTGGCGAAACCGTCCGCATCGCCGGACTGCCGTTCGAGGTCGTCGGCGTGATGGAAGACAAGGTGCAGATGTCGAGCTACTTCGCGCCCGACACCGAGTGCGTGTTCGTGCCGTACACCGCGCTCGGGCAGTTCGCCGACACGAAGCACCTCGACACGCTCGTCTTCGAGACGATGGATCCGCTGCAGCACGCGCGGGCCGTGCGCGACGTGAAGGCGCTCCTGGCCCGCCGGCACCGCTACAACGCCGCCGACGACCGCGCCGTCGTCCTGAACGACTCGGCGGAGAACATGCAGATCATCGGCGGGATCACGGACGGGCTGAAGATCGTGCTCGGCTTCATCGGCATCCTCACGCTGCTGATCGGCGGCGTGGGGATCATGAACATCATGTACGTGTCGGTGACCGAGCGGACGCGCGAGATCGGCGTGCGCAAGGCGCTCGGCGCGCGGCGGTGGGAGATCCTGCTGCAGTTCCTGCTGGAAGCGCTCGTCACGACGTTCGCGGGCGGCGCCGCCGGCGTCGGCGCGTCCTGCGTGCTGGTCTGGATGGTGAGCCCGCGGCCGTTTCTCGCCGAGCTGATGGACGATCTGTCGCGCAGGACCGACATCCACCTCGTCCTGACCGTCGAGCTCGTGGCGACGGCCGCTGGCATCCTGGTGCTGGTGGGGCTCGTGAGCGGCCTGCTGCCCGCGATCCGCGCCGCGCGGATGGATCCGATTGAGGCGCTCAGATACGAGTAAAGGCCGAGCTAGTCAGTCTTCTTCTCTTTCAGCCTCTCCACTTCCGCTGCCAGGCGGCCGATCCGCTGGTTCAATCGCTCGATCGTTCGTCGCACGGGCGTGTCGAGCGCCGCGCACTCCTGGCAATGCGTCCGCGTGGCGAGGCTGCCGCGCGCGGGGTAGTCGTAGCTCGTGCCACACGCCCGGCAGACGCGCGCCGCCATCAGAGATCCCGCTTCACGACGCTCAAAACCGGAGAGGGCTTGCGGGCTTGCGAGCGGAAGAGCCGCACCGGCGGCGGCTGGCGCCCGGCTTCACGACCGAGCGTCAGCCCACTCGCCGTGGTGTTGAACACACCGCCAGT
>CAYHSN010000161.1:0-7412 GCA_964359235.1 uncultured Vicinamibacterales bacterium
GGGGCTGAAGCCCCGTGCCGCCGGCGCGCCGGGCTCTCCTGGGAATCTGTGCCATAATCGAAGTTCTCATGACACGAGCGGCTCGATGCCTGATCGCGCTCGCGCTCGTGGCGATCGTCGTCACGGCGACGTCGCGCGTGGTGGGCGCCTGGATTCGTCCGCCGAAGCTCAACTACACGATCAAGACGCTCGCCAACGGCCTCACGGTCGTGCTGCTCGAGGATCACTCGACCCCGATCGTGCACCTGCAGCTCTGGTATCACGTCGGCTCGAGGGACGAGCGGGCCGGCCGCACGGGGTTCGCGCACTTGTTCGAGCACATGATGTTCCAGGGCTCGAAGAACGTGGATCCCGAGCAGCATCCGTCGCTCATCTCGGGTGTCGGCGGTCAGAGCAACGCCTCCACGACCGAAGATGCGACGGTGTACTGGGAGACGGTCCCGGCGCAGTACCTGCCGCTCGTGCTCTGGCTCGAAGCCGATCGCATGGCGTCGCTGCGCATCGACGATCGCACGTTCCGGCGCGAGCGGGAGGTCGTCAAGGAAGAGCGCCGCATGCGCGTGGAGAACCAGCCGTACGGGCGGTTGTCGGAGATCATCTACGATCACGCGTTCACGGCACACCCGTACAAGCACCCGACGATCGGCAGCATGGCGGACCTCGAGGCCGCGTCGATCGACGATGTGCGCGACTTCTATCGCACGTACTACGTGCCGACGAACGCCTGCGTCGTGCTCGTCGGCGACTTCGACACGGCCGAGGCGCTCGCGATGGTCGAGAAGCACCTGGGCCGCGTGCCGAAGCCGGCGAAGGCGGTGCCGCGCGACATTCCGCCGGAGCCGCCGCAGTCGCGTGAGAAGCGCGTGACGATCGAAGAAACCTGGCCGCTGCCGGCGGTCGTCGTCGCGTATCACATCACCTACGACGGGCACCCCGACTCGTACCCGCTGCACATCGCGTCGAAGGTCCTGTCGGACGGGCAGAGCTCGCGGATCTACCAGAAACTGGTGTACGAGAGCCGCATCGCGCTGGCCGCGTTCGGGCAGGGCAATCTCATCGAGGACCCGAACCTCTTCTACGCGGTGGCGATCGTGCAGCCGGGCCGTACGCCCGAGGAGGCCGAGCGCGCGCTCGTCGCCGAGTTCGAGCGGCTGAAGGCCGAGCCCATCTCCGACGACGAACTGCTGCGAACCAAGAACCAGTTCGCGCGCGACTACATCCTCATGCGCGAGTCGAACCAGGGGAAAGCCTCGCAGCTCGCGCACGCCGTCGTCATTCACAAGGGCGACGTCACCACGGCCGACGGTGAGTTCGAGATCTTCGCCAACATCACGAAGGACGATGTGCAGCGCGTCGCGAAGACGTACTTCACGCCGCAGAACCGGATCGTGCTCACGGTGATGCCCAAGGGCGCGGCCGCGCCGGGCGGGACCGTCCCGAAGGCGGCACGATGAACGATCGGCCGCGTCTGACGGCGTGTCTCGCGTGGCTGGCGCTCGCCCTCGCGACGGCGCCGGCCTGGGCGCAGGTGCGTGACTGGCCGTCGGAGCGTCCGCCACAGCCGCTCGCCGCGCGCGAGGTGCGATTTCCGCCCTACGAAGTGAAGACGCTCTCCAACGGTCTGCGGGTGGTCGCCGTGACGCACCACGAGCAGCCCGCGGTGAGCCTGCGGCTCATCATCGGCGCCGGGGGCGCGCACGATCCGGCCCACAAGCCGGGACTCGCGAACCTGGTCGCGCTGCTGCTCGATCAGGGCACGAAGACGCGCAGCGCGCGCCAGATCGCCCGCGCGATCGACGACATCGGCGGGGCGATGGGCGTGGGAGCCGGAACGGATCTCACCTTCATCAACGCGGTCGTGATGAAGGACAGCTTCGGCCTCGTGCTCGATCTGGTGTCGGACGTCGCGCGAAACCCGGCATTCGCCCCCGAGGAGATCGAGCGGCAGCGGCAGCAGGTCGTGTCGAGCCTGCAGGTGAGCTACGAGGACCCGGACTACATCGCGGGCGTCGTGTTCGATCGGCTCGTGTACGGATTCCACCCGTACGGCCGGCCGTCGGCGGGCACGCCGGATTCGATTGCGAGACTCTCGCGCGACGACCTCATCGCCTTCCACGGGCGCTTCTTCGCGCCGAACAACGCCATTCTCGCCGTGGTGGGCGACGTGACGCCCGCCGAAGCCTTCGCCGGCGTGGAGCGCGCCTTCGGCGCCTGGCCCCGGCGCGATCTGGAGTTGCCGGTGTTCGAGGAGCCGCCGCCGCCGACCAGGCGTGTGGTCGTGATCGATCGGCCGGGCGCCGTGCAGACCGAGATCCGCGTGGGGCACATCGGCGTCGCGCGCAAGCATCCCGACTACATGGCGCTCAACATGGCGATGAAGATCCTCGGCGGCGAGGGCGCCAACCGGCTGCAGCGCGTGCTGCGATCGGAGCGCGGGCTGACCTACGGCGCGTCGGCCGACCTCGAGACGCTGAAACAGGGCGGCGACTTCATGGCCGAGACCGACACGCGGTCGGAGACGACCGGCGAGTCGTTGCGGGTGGTCGTCGACGAGTACTGGCGGCTGCGGCGGGAGCGCGTCAACCGGGCGGAACTGGAAGGCGCGCAGAACTACCTCGCCGGCAGCTTTCCGTTGACCATCGAAACGCCGAGCGCGATCGCGCTGCAGGTCCTCAACGCCCTCTTCTACGGGCTCGATCTGCAGGAGCTGCAGACGTTCCCGGAGCGGGTGAGGGCCGTGACGCCGGGCGACATCCAGCGCGTCGCCGAGGAGTACCTGAAGCCGGATCGGCTTGCCATCGTGCTCGTCGGCGACGCCGACACGTTCGTCTCACAATTAAGGGGCGCGGGCTTCGACAAGTTCGAGCGCGTGCCGCTTTCCGAGCTGGATCTCAATGCGGCCGATTTGCGGCGTCGCGCGGCGGCGCCCCAGCCGCCGCCTGTGCCCGTGAACGCGGCCGCCACGCGCGCGATGGTGCGGCCGATCAGCCAGACGGCGCCGCAGTCCGGCGACGATCGCCAGGCGCGCGCGCTGATCAAGCGCGCGATCGAGGCAAAGGGCGGCTTCGAGAAGCTGCGGTGGATCAAGACGATCCGCGCCACGTCGACGACCACGGTGATGGGGCCGCAGGGGCCCATCACCGTGGAGACCATCACCTCCGTCGCGTATCCCGATCGCTTCCGCGTCGAGGGCGAGCTGCCGAACGGCCGGTTCGTGCAGGTCTACGCGGGCGGGCAGGCCTGGATCGAAGATCCGAACGGCGTACGTGACGCGCCCTCGGCCATGTACAACGATCTGCGCGCCGGCATGCAGCGCGAGACCGTCCGCCTGCTGCTCGACGCCTACGACGGCACGACGAAGGTGCGCGCGCTCGCGGACGCCACGAGCGGCGAGGGCACGCGGCAGCCGTCGCTCGAGATCACCCTCGCGAACGGACAGGTCGTGACGCTGCGGCTCGACGCGGAGTCGGCGCTGATCGCCAGCCTTCACTTCACGGCGCCCGGACCTGCCGGCCGGAGATCGACGCTGGACGAGTCGTTTGCGGACTATCGGGCGGTGGATGGCGTGCAGGTCGCCTTCGCGGCGCGCGCGACGCGCGACGGCGCGGTCGTGCAGGAGCGCGTGACGACCAACGTCGAGATCAACGCGACGCTCGATCCCGCGCTCTTCACCAAGCCTGCGAAATGACGCGCGTGATGGTCTCGTGCGGCGAGGCGTCCGGCGATCTGTACGCCGGAGCGCTCGCCGGCGAGATTCACCGGATCGAGCCGGACGCCGACATCTTCGGATTCGGCGGCGAGCGGCTGCGATCGGCTGGCGCCCGCCTGATTGGCGACTACCGCGGCTTCTCGGTGACCGGCCTGGCCGAAGCGCTGCGCGTCCTTCCGCGATCGTGGCGGATGCTGCGGCGGCTCGAGGCGGCGGCCGCCGCCGAGCGCCCTTCGGTCTTCGTCGCCATCGATTTCCCGGACTTCAACTTCCGCCTGGCCTCGGCCATGCGACGCCTCGGCGTCCCGGTCGTCTACTACGTGAGCCCGCAGCTCTGGGCGTGGCGGCCCGGCCGGATGGCGACGATGAAACGTCTCGCGGCTCGGGTCCTGGTGATCTTTCCGTTCGAGGCGCCGCTGTACCGGGACGCCGGCGTGCCGGTCGAGTTCGTCGGCCACCCGCTCGTCGATCTGGCACGCGCCTCCACGCCGCGCGCGGCGTTTCTCGCGGAACTCGGCCTGGATCCGGGTGCGCCCACGATCGCCCTCCTGCCCGGCAGCCGGAGGAACGAGCTCCGCGCGATCCTGCCGCGCCTGGCCGATGCGGCGCGGCTCATTGCCGGGCGCGTGCCACGCGCGCAGTTCGTGGTGGCGCGGGCGCCGAACCTCGATGCATCGCTGTTCGATCCCGTCGCCGCGCCGGTGTTTGCCGGCGGGCCGCCGCTTGCGATCGTCGAGGGCCGCGCCGACGACGTGCTCGCCTCGTCGGACGTGCTCGTGACCGCGTCGGGTACCGCCACCGTGCAGGCGGCCCTGCACGAGCGACCGATGGTGATCGTGTACCGGCTGTCGCCGCTGACCTACCGTCTGGGAAAGCCCCTCGTGCGCGTCGACACCTACGGCATGGTGAACCTCGTCGCGGGCCGCCGGATCGTCACCGAACTGATCCAGGATGACTTCACGCCCGGGGCCGTCGCAGACGAAACCGTGCGCCTGCTCACCGACGAGGCGAAGGCGCGGGAGATGCGGGGCGCGCTCCGCGAGGTGCGAGAGACGCTCGGGGCGCCGGGCGCGAGCCGCCGGGCGGCCGAGGCCGTGTTGCGCGTGGCCCGGGAAGCCGAAACGTAATTGTTTAGCGCCTCTCGATGGTTAACGCCTAGTAACTGTTTAGCGGGCTGCCCCGGCCGACCCGCTAAACAGTTACGCCGAAACATCTCGAGAAGGATGAGTGTCCTGTGAAACGACGCCACATCATTCATTGGGCGCTGGCCGGGTTGCTGACGATCGTCGCGACGGTCGCGGCGCGCGCGACAGTCCTCGTGCCAGCCGACCTGGGCGAACTCGTCCGCGGCGCCCAGGCCGTCGTTCATGGGCGCGTCGTCGAGACGCGCGCGGTGTGGGCCGACGGGCGACGCCGTGTGGACACGCTCGTGACCATCGAGGCGCTGGGCTACTTCAAGGGGAGCTTCGGACCTGAGGTGACGTTCCGCGTGCCGGGCGGACAGATCGGCCGCTACCGCAGCGTGATGGTCGGCGCGCCGGTGTTCAACGAGGGCGACGAGGTCGTGCTTTTCCTCAACGCGCGCGGACCGTCCGTTCCGTACGTGCTCGGCCTGAGCCAGGGGGTCTTCCGCGTCATCGACGATCCGCAGACGAGCGGCAAGGTCGTGCTGCCGCCGCCCGTCATCGCGGGCGTCTCGATCGAGCCGGTGAAGCGGGGTGACAGCGCCCGCCGGCCGATGTCGCTCGAGCGCTTCGGCGACGAGGTCCGCAAGCTGGCGTCCGGAGGAGGCGCGCGATGACAAGATCGCGGACGCTCCTCCTCGTCGCGCTCACCGTCGTGGTCGCGCTGGCCGCGGGCGATCGTGCGGACGGGTACCTCAAGCTCGGCGTCCGCATCGGGAGCCGCAGCGTGTCGCTGCAGTGGCCGCGCTTCCCGGTGCGCTACTTCGTGACCGATCGCGGCGTGGCCGGCGTCAACGCGTCGCAATTGCAGTCGGCGGTCGCGCGCGCGTTCGACACGTGGCGCCGGGTCTCGAGCGCCGAGGTGTCGTCGTCGTTTGTCGGCTACACGCCCGCGAGCCCGTTCGAGGACGACAACATGAACGTCCTGGGGTTCCTCGATCGTCCCGAGCTCGAGCGCGTGCTCGGCGCGACGACGTTCCTCATCGACACGACGGACGGCGAGATCCTCGAGTCGGACATCTTCTTCAACTCGGCGTTCCCGTGGTCGGTGGCGTCTGGCGGCGAGACCAACCGCTTCGACGTCGAGTCGATCGCGCTCCACGAGATCGGCCACCTGTACGGTCTCGGGCACTCGGCGATCGGCGAGACCGAGCTTCGGCCGACCGGCGGGCGCCGCGTGATTGCGTCGGAGGCCGTGATGTTCCCGATCGCGTTCTCGGCCGGGAACATCGCGGGCCGGACGCTCAAGGCGGACGACATCGCGGGCATTTCGGATCTCTACCCCTCGAACACCTTCAGCCGCCGTACCGGCAGCGTCAGCGGCCGTGTGACGAAGAACGGCAAGGGCGTTTTCGGCGCGCACGTCGTGGCGATGAACCCGGCGACCGGGACGATGGTCTCGAACTTTTCGCTCGGCGACGACGGCGCGTTCGTCATCGCGGGCCTCGATCCAGGGCCGCACGTTTTACGGGTGGAGCCGGTGGACGATGCGGACCTCGAGAGCTTCTTCGAGAAAACCGCGAACGTCGATATCGACTTCAAGGTGATGTTCTTCGATCGGCTCGCGGTCGTTCCGCGCGGCGGATCGACCAGTCAGATCGAGATCGCGGTGAAGCCCAAGTAGGGGCCGAGCTTGCCTGCCCTGAGCGAAGTCGAAGGGCCTGCCCTGAGCGAAGTCGAAGGGCTCGGCCCGTGGACAACGTGACGAGCCTCCGCGTGGCGACGAGCGCGCTTCTGCTGGCGCTGGTCGGTGCGGCGCCAGCCGCGGCGCAGACGCGCGAGCCGAAGACGCAGCTTTCGCTCGGCGGCATCTGGTCGGGTGGGTCCGGGCTCGGCTCGGCGGCCGCCACCGAGACGCGCAACCAGACCGGCGGCGATCGCTACACGCTATTCAAGACCAGGAGCGAGATCGAAGCGGCCGGCGGGCTCGAGGCGCGCCTGACGTACTGGTTCACCGGCGCGATCGGTCTCGAGGCCGGCGCGTCATGGTCCGTGCCGCGCCTGGCGACGCGCATCACCGGCGACACCGAAGACGCGCCGGATTCGACGGTGCGTGTCGATGTGGCCCAGTACGTCATCGACGGCCGTGTCGTCGTGCGCCTGAACCGGCTTGCGATGGCGCAGAGACGAGTCGTGCCGTTCCTGTTCGGCGGCGCGGGCTACCTGCGGCAGCTCTATGAGGGCAACGTGCTCGTCGCCACCGGCACCGCCTACCACGCGGGCGGCGGGGTGTTCGTGTGGTTCCAGCCGCCCCGCGACCGCTGGCTCAAGCGCACCGGCGCGCGGGCGGACGTGCGGTGGACCGCCCACGATGGCGGCGTGAGCCTCGGCGGCAACGGGCGGCGGTCACTCGGCGTCGTCAGCGCCGGCGTGGTTCTCCAGTTCTGACGCCGCCCTCGCCCTGAGCGTGTCGAAGAGCCCCTTGAGATCGTCATCCCTGGTGAACGATGATCTAGGGATGGACTCATTCAACACCCGCACCACGCTCTCCATCGACGGCGAGACCGTTCATCTCTACA
>CAYHSN010000162.1:0-2378 GCA_964359235.1 uncultured Vicinamibacterales bacterium
TGCTCGAGCGCTTTGGGGCCGGCGAGCGAGCCGTCCTTCGTGACGTGCCCGACGAGGAAGGTCGGGATGTTGTAGCCCTTGGCGGTGAACAGGAGCTGCGTCGCGGCCTCGCGGACCTGGCCAATGCTGCCGGGCGCCGACTGGAACTTGAGCGAGAAGATCGTCTGGACCGAGTCGATGATCACGAGCGCCGGCTTGAGGCGCGCGATCTCCTCGATGATGCGCTCGAGACAGGTCTCGGCGAGCAGAAAGAGCGGCGCGCGGCCGATGCCGAGCCGCTCGCCGCGCGACTTCACCTGGTGTTCCGACTCCTCGCCCGAGCTGTACAGAACCGGCCCGACGTTGGCCGCAAAGTGCGCGGCCGCCTGCAGGAGCAGCGTCGATTTGCCGATGCCCGGCTCACCGCCGAGCAGCACGAGCGATCCCGGCACCAGTCCGCCGCCGAGCACGCGATCCAGCTCGCCGATACCCATCGACAGCCGCTCGGCCACCAAGGTGTCAATCTCGTCGTAGCGGTGCGCCGTGCCCCCGGCGCCCGGCAGCGCGTAGCGCGGACCAGCGTCGCCGCGTCCGGGTTCCGCCGCGCGCTCCTCGACCAACGAGTTCCACGCGCCGCAGTCCGGACAGCGGCCGAGCCACTTCGGTGACTGCCCTCCACAGTCCTGGCAGACAAATACAACCTTCGATTTCATTGCAGATTGGGTGATTGAAGATTTGTGGATTGATTGAGGGAATGTAGATTTGGAGATTGTCGAATTGATTGTGTGATTGTCACCCAATCGATTCTTCAATCCCTCAATCCTTCAATTTTCAATCAATCCTTCAATCTGAAATCTACCGATCTTCAATGCCCCTGTCAGTATAGACCCTTTGTATTCGACTTCCGAGGCGGCACAGGATCTCGTACGGAACCGTGCCGATCGTCGCGGCCATTTCGCGTGCGTCGATGCGTGCGCCGTGCTGCTCGCCGAGGATCATGACCTCGTCGCCCGGCGCGACCTCGAGGCCCGTGACGTCGATCGTCAGGCTGTCCATGCTGACCGCGCCGACGATCGGCGCGCGGACGCCGCGGACGAGCACCCACGCGCGCCCGGCGAGCCGGCGATCCAGGCCGTCGGCATAGCCCGCGGGTACGACGCCAAGCGTCCGCGGCGCGTCGGCGCGCCACGTGAGGCCGTAGCCGACGCCTTCGCCGGGCCGGAGGCCTTTCACCGCGACGAGACGGCTCCGCAGCGTCAGGACCGGCCTGAGCGGCAGCGTGGACGCGAGCGGCGCCGGCACAATCCCGTAGAGCAGCAGGCCGGGGCGCACGAAGTCGTACCACACGCGCTCGTCGCGCAGGAGCGCCGCGCTGTTCGCCGCGTGGCGCGACGCAGGCCGCACGCCGAGCGCGGCCAGCGCGCCCGCCGCCCGATCGAACCGCAGGCGTTGCTCGCCGAAGAACGGATCGTCGGGATCGTCCGCGGTCGCGAAATGCGTGTAGACCGCGTCGACGACGAGGTGCTCGTGCGTCGCCACCTCGGCAACGGTGCGCGTCAGATTGTCGAAACGAAACCCGAGCCGGTTCATGCCCGTGTCGACTTTCAGATGACAGTGCAGGCGCGCGCCGCACGCGGCGGCGGCCTTCTGCAGCGCCCGGCCGGCCGAGGGCGTCGAGATGGTCGGCGTCAGATCGTGCGTGAACAGGCCGCCGAGGTCGCTGACGCTCAGCGCGCCGAAGACGAGGATCGGCAGCCGGATGCCGGACTCGCGCAGCGCCATTCCCTCCTCGATGTCGGCGCACGCGAGCATCGTCGCCCCGGCCTCCTCGAGCGCGAGGCCGACCGGAAGCGCGCCGTGGCCGTAGGCGTTCGCCTTGACGACGGCGATGATGCCGGGCGGCGCGCTGCCGCCGGGCGGGCCGGCGCGCCCGCGCACGAGCCCCTCGATGACGCGGAAGTTGGCGCGAAGCGCGCCGAGATCGACTTCGGCGGCGGTGGCGTGCTTCACGTCAGGTCCGGGCGAGGTTCTCGAACCGGGTGTATTCCTTGATGAACGTCAGGCGCACGGTGCCGATGGGGCCGTTGCGCTGTTTGCCGATGATGATCTCGGCGACGCCCTGGTCCTCGGGCTTCGTCTGGTCCTTGGCGTAGAGCTCCGCGCGGTAGATGAAGAGGACCAGGTCGGCGTCCTGCTCGAGCGCGCCCGACTCGCGCAGGTCGGCGAGCTGGGGCCGGCGGTCGGATCGCGTTTCGGGCGCGCGGCTGAGCTGCGAGAGCGCCACGATCGGCACGTTGAGCTCCTTGGCGAGCTGCTTGAGCGATCGCGAGATCGACGCGAGCTCCTGCTGGCGGTTCTCGAAGCGGCCCCGGCCCTGCATGAGCTGGATGTAGTCGACG
>CAYHSN010000162.1:2388-3484 GCA_964359235.1 uncultured Vicinamibacterales bacterium
GGGGGCTCCGCCCCCGCCGCGGGGGCGGCCCCCGGGCCCCCCCCCCCCCGACAGCCGCCCGTAGTCGCGCTCGTTCAGGTACCCGCCGCGGAAGCGGTGCGCGTCGATGCGCGCCTCGGCGGTCAGCATGCGCAGGAAGAGCTGCTCCTTCGACATCTCGAGGCTGAAGACGCCGACGGTCATGCCGGTATGGACGCCCACGTGCTGCGCGACGTTGAGCACGAGGCTGGTCTTTCCCATCGACGGGCGCGCCGCCACGATGATGAGGTCCGCCGGCTGGAACCCCGAGGTCAGCTCGTCCAGATCCGCGAACCCGCTCGGCACGCCCGTGACGAGGCCCTTGTGCTCCTGCAGCTTCTCGATCGTCGAGAAGCTCGACTGCACGAGATCGCGCAGCGGGACGAAACCTTCGCGGATGCGTTTGTCGGCGATCTCGAAGATCGCGCGCTCGGCCTCATCGAGCAAGACATCGGCCTCGCGCTCGGCGTCGTAGGCCGTCGCCACGATGCGGTTGGCCGAGTGAATCAGGCTGCGGAGGGTCGACTTTTCCTTGACGATGCGCGCGTAGTACTCGACGTTGGCCGAGCGGGGCATACCGTCGACGAGGGACGCGACGTACGCCGGGCCGCCCACTTCCTCCAGCTCGCCCGACCGGATCAGCTCCTCCTTGAGCGTGACGAAGTCGACCGGCTGGCTGCGCTCGTTGAGCGCGACCATCTTGTCGAAAATGCGCCGGTGGGCGTCGCGGAAGAAATCCCGCGAGTCGATGAGCTCAGCCGCGTGGTTGAACGCCTCGTTCTGCAGCAGGATGGCCCCGAGCACGCACTTCTCGGCCTCGAGGTTGTGCGGCAGTGTGCGCTCGGAGGTGACGGCGACGTCGGCCATGACCGCGATTCTTTTCCAGCTCGGCGGGGTCCCCTGCACCCCGCCTAGCGCGCTCGCTTGTGGGGCCCCCAACACCCCACGCCGCTCGCGCGCGGTTCCTTCACTGCTCGGCGGGGTCCCCCGGACTCCGCTCTTCGAGCTTCGTCCAGCGCAGACTGACGATTGACGGAACAGCGTCTCACCGTTTGCCTGCAATCAGCAATCAGCAATC
>CAYHSN010000162.1:3584-4868 GCA_964359235.1 uncultured Vicinamibacterales bacterium
TGGGGCTCCTCGACGACGATCCTGACCTTGATCGACGCCGACACCTCGCGGTGGATCTTCGCGGCGACCGTGAATTCCCCGAGTTGCTTGAGCGGTTCGGCGAGGTGGACCTTCTTTCGGTCGATCTCGATCTGGTGCTGCGCCTGGAGACCGTGCACGATGTCGGCGGTCGTCACCGAGCCGTACAGCACGTCGTGCTCGCCCACCTTACGCGACATCACGACCTCGATCTCGGCGATTCGCGCCGCGAGCGCCTCGGCCTGCTGCTGTTCCTGGGCCTCGCGCGCCGCGGCGATCGTGTTCCCCTTCTCGACCTGCCGCCGGCTGCCTGCGTTGACCGGCAGGGCCAGCTTGCGCGGCAGCAGGAAGTTGCGCGCGTAGCCCTCCGACACCTTCACGATGTCGCCTCGCCGGCCGAGGTTCTCGACGTGCTCTTTCAGAATGACTTCCACGGCCATGGCCAGATCCTCACTCGGTGACGTACGGAATGAGCGCCATCTGCCTCGCTCGCTTGATGCCGAGCTGCAGCTTGCGCTGGTGCGACGCGCACACGCCGGAGATGCGCCGCGGCTGGATCTTGCCGCGCTCCGGAATGAACGGCGTCAGGAGCCGGACGTCCCGATAGCTGATGTAGTCGATCTTCTCGACGCAGAACTTGCAGATCCTGCGGCGCCTGAAGAAGCCGCGCCGCTGCCCCTGGCCCTGCGTCCGCTCCGACTTCCGTCCTCCGCGGCCTCCGCCTCGTTCCTCGCTCATCGCTCACCCTCCGCTTCATCCACGTCGTGCTCGCGCGCCTCGCCCTCCCCGAACCGCCTGGCGCTCTCCGGCGGCAGCCCGCGCGCCTCGCGCCGCTTCGCGACGGCCGCTTCACGCTCGGCCCGGCGCCGCTCGGCCACCAGCATCTCCGCGTCCACGCGGACGATGAGGTGCCGCATCACCTGGTCGATCACCTTGAGGCGGCGATCCAACTCCTTGATCATCTCGCTCGGACCCGTCAGGGTCTCGAGCACGTAGAAACCCTCTCGCTGGCGCTTGATGTCGTAGGCCAGCTTCCGGCGTCCCCACGGCTCGGTCTTATCGACCGTGCCCTCGAAGCGGGTGACAATCGCCTCGATCTGGGCGTGCAGATCGGACACCTCCTGCTCGCTCACCTCGGGCGTGATGATGTACATCAATTCGTACTGTCGTGGCTTGCTCATGAGCCTCCTTCTGGTCTCGAGGACCGGTTCCGCGTCCGCGGCGCCGGCCCGGCGGCCACCCCCGGATCAGGGACGGTGGCAAGGA
>CAYHSN010000162.1:4968-7393 GCA_964359235.1 uncultured Vicinamibacterales bacterium
GTCTCCACCTTCCGATTGTATCGATTCATCACCGGCCCGATGCCTTCGGCGACGAAGAGCTCCACGGCATCGGCCGCGCGCGTGACGGCCTCGTCGACCTGCGCGCGCTCGTCCGGATCGAACTTCGCGAGCACGTGATCGGCCAGGTCGCGCCGGGGGTCGCCCCGGCCCACGCCGATGCGCAGCCGCGCGAACTCCCCGGTCGCCAGCTCGGCGATGAGCGACCGGAGACCGTTGTGCCCCCCGTCGGAACCGCGCGCCCGCGCGCGCAACTGCCCGAGCGGCAGGTTCACCTCGTCGACGACCACGAGCAGCCGATCGAGCGCGACCCGGTAGTACCGGACGAGCTCGCCGATCGGGCGGCCGCTCAGGTTCATGAACGAGAGCGGCTTGACGATGAGCACCGGATCGGCGCCTCGGATTCTGGCGACGAGCGCCTCGGCCGGCGCCGACTCGAAGGTGGCGCCGCGCCGCCGCGCCAGCTCGTCGGCGACGTCGAACCCGATGCTGTGCCGCGTGCCCCGGTACTTCGGCCCGGGGTTTCCGAGCCCGGCGATGAGCGTCACGTTTCTCAATTGGCGGGGTCCCCCAGACTCCGCTCTTCGAGCTTCGTCCAGGGCCGCCGGAGCTTCGCGAAGGCGCCTGCACCCCGCCAAGCGCGCTCGCTCGTGGGGCCCCTTCGCCCCACGCCGCTCGCGCGCATCTCAATTGGCGACGCTACGGAATTGCAGATTTTGGGATTGCAGATTTCAGGATGACGAGAGCGCACTGTCAATCCTTCAATCTGCAATCCTTCAATGTGCAATTTCTTCAGTCCTCGGCCTCGGCCTTCTCGACCTTGCCCTTCTTGATGACCTCGGGCTCGGCCGGCGCGGTCGGAACCGCCGCGGCGGCGGCGACCGCCGCCTCAGGCGCCGGCTCCTCGGCCTTCGGCGGCACGACGTGCACGATCATCAGGTCGGCGTCGCTCGCCAGCTTCCACTTCTCGCCAGGAGCGAGGTCCTTCACGCGGATGCTCTGCCCGATGATGAGCTCCGTGACGTCCACGTCGATGTGTTCCGGAATGTCACCCGGGAGACACTCGACCTCGATTTCCCGATGCACGAAATCGAGCACGCCGCCCTGCTGCTTCACGCCGCGCGGCTCGCCCTTGACGACGATCGGCACGGCGACGCGGATCGCCTTGTCCATCGCAATGCGATAGAAGTCGGCGTGCAGCGGCCGGCGCGTGACCGGATCGAGCAGGAACTCCCGGACCATCACGCGCGTCGGCACCGAGCCGTCCACCATGAGGCCGATGAGCGAGTTCACGCCGGACTCCGAGTGCAGGATGCGCATGAGCGCCTTTGGCTCGACCTGGATCGACTGAGAGACGGGCTTCTCGCCCGCCGGGCTGCCGCCGTACAGCACGGCGGGGATCCAGCCCTCGCGCCGCAACTGCCGCGAGGCGTTCTTGCCGAAGACGTGACGTGTTGTGGCTTCCAGTGTGGCTTCCATGGCTTCTTAGCCTGAACTTGGAACTGACAACCGACGACTGACAACTTGACAGCCTGCCAGTTCCCAGTTGTCAGTTCACAGTTGTCAGTTCTCCTCACTCCTTCACACGAACAACGACGACACCGACGTTTCCTCGTGAATGCTCCGGATGGCCTGCGCGAGCAGCCGCGCCACCGAGAGCACGACGATCTTCCGGCCCTGCTTCCATTCGTCCTTGAGCGGAACCGTGTCGGTCACGATCAGCGTGTCGAGCGGCGCGTGCTCGATCCGTTCGAACGCGGGGCCCGACAGCACCCCGTGGACGGCGGCCGCGAGCACACGCGCGGCGCCAGCTTCGGCGAGCGCCGTCGCCGCCTTCAGGATCGTGCCCGCTGTGTCGATGATGTCGTCCTGGATGATGCACGTGCGCCCGTGCACGTCGCCCACGACGTTCATCACCTCGGCCGTGCCATCGTCCGTGCGGCGCTTGTCGATGATGGCCAACTCGGCGTCCAGCCGCTTCGCGTACGCGCGCGCGCGCTCGGCGCCGCCCGCGTCCGGCGAGACGATGGTCAGCTTCTCGTGCCCGAGCCGCGCCAGGTACTCGATGATCACCGGCGCCGCGAACAGGTGGTCGACCGGCAGATCGAAGAAGCCCTGGATCTGCGCCTTGTGCAGATCCATCGTCAGGACCCGGTTCGTGCCGGCCGCGCTCAGCAGGTTCGCCACGAGCTTGGCCGAAATCGGCACGCGGGGGCGGTCCTTGCGATCCTGCCGCGCGTAGCCGTAGTACGGAATCACCGCCGTGATGCGCGAGGCCGAGGAACGGCGAAACGCATCGATCATCACGCACAGCTCGACGAGGGACTCGTCGACGGGCCGGCACGTCGGCTGCACGATGAACACGTCGGTCCCGCGGATGTTCTCGCCGATCTGGAACGAGACTTCC
>CAYHSN010000163.1:0-7382 GCA_964359235.1 uncultured Vicinamibacterales bacterium
CGAAGCTTCGTTACACCAACGGTGTGACCCAACGATGAGACTCGGATCGTTCGTTCTGTTCGCTTTCGTGTTCATCGCCGCGCCGATGACGGTCGAGCGGTCGGCATCAGCTCAATCCGCCGCTCCGGAGGCTTCGTCCCCGACGATTCAGGGACCGGCTGCCGACGCCGACCAGGCGTCCACGCTGGCCAGCCTGGTCGCCGCGCTCGAGCGCGAGAACCGCGAGCTGCAAGCCAGCCGGCGCGACGTCGACATGCGCGTCGCGCGGATCGCGCCAGCCGGCGCGCTGCCGGATCCCACCCTGAGCGTCGGCTACATGGGCGGCTTGCTTCGACCGTTCTTTCCGTCGGGCAAGACCCCCGCGGCGTTCCAGCAGTTCGGCGCCTCTCAGGAGTTCCCCTACCCGGGCAAGCTGGCGCTGCGGACGCGCATCGCCGCCACCGAGGCGGACGCCGAGCGCTGGCGCTACGAGGACCTTCGCCGCCAGCTCATCGCCGAGCTGAAGGGCGCGTACTTCAATTACGTGTACGTCGACCGCGCCATTGCCATCATCCAGCGCAACAAGATGCTGCTCGAGGAGTTCCGGAAGATCGCCGAGGCGCGCTTCAGCGTCGGCAAAGGCATCCAGCAGGATGTCCTGAAGGCCCAGCTCGAGATTTCGCTCCTCCTCGAGCGGCTCGAGACACTGCGGCGCGAGCGCGGCAGCCTGCATGCCCGCATCAACGGTCTGCTGTACCGCGAGTCGGACACTCCGCTTCCGGCCACGCTCGATTTCAAGGCCGTCGACGCACCCCCGGACGTCGCCCGGCTCCGGGCGCTTGCGGAGCAGAGCTACCCGGCGCTTCGGCGCGACGAGCAGATCATCGACCGCGGCCAGCAGGGGCTCGCGCTGGCGAAGAAGGAAGTGCTGCCGGATTTCGCCGTCAACGTCACGTCCCAGCGCTTCACCGGCGGCATGCCCTGGATGTACGGCGTCGACGTCATGGTGAAGATCCCGCTCTACTGGCAGCGCAAGCAGCGACCCATGATTGCCGAAGCGGCGGCGGCGCTCGACGCCGGCAGGCGGATGCGCGAGAACACACTGGCAATGGCCGCCGCGCAGGTCACCGAAGAGCACCTCGCGGCGACGACCAGCCGGCGTTTGGTCGATCTGTTCAGCGACAGCGTGCTGCCGCAGGCGCGTCTGGCGCTCGAATCGTCGCTCGCCTCGTATCAGGTGGGCACGGTCGATTTCCTGACGATGTTGACCAACTTCATTACGGTGCTGAACTACGAAGTGAACTACGAAGAACAGAACGCGCGGTACCGGCAGGCGCTCGCCCGTCTGGAACCGCTCGTGGGCATTGACCTGATCCGGTAAGTCAAGTAGGGCCGGACTTCAGTCCGGCCTGACAGGCGCGACTGAAGTCGCGCCCTACGACGGATCCATGAGCGCAACGGACGCGCGTCAGGAAGCGGACACGCCATGACCGACATCGAAAGGCCGCATGTGAACCCGTCCGTCAATCCCGTCGACACCGCGCGCGCCGGTTGGCGCGACGCCGGGTCGAAGCGAGGCCGAATGGCCGCGTATGCCTTCGTCGCGCTGATCTCACTGGCGTTCGGCGCGGCGGGCGCGCTGCTGGCTGTGCGGTTCGGTCTCACGGCGCCGGCCGCCGTGCAGACGCCGGGAACGAACCAAGTTGGCGATCAGCAGACCGCGCCCGCCGCGGACAAGGCCCAGGGCGGCGAGCACGCCGGCATGCCCGGCATGGAGGGCGGCGCAGCGGGCGAGCACCCCACCGAGGCGAAGGGCTCGACGGTGTACATCTCGCCGGCCCGCCAGCAACTGATCGGCGTGCGGACGGCGGAGGTGACCCATGTGGCGCTCGACACGACGATTCGCTCTGTCGGGACGCTTGCCTACGACGAGACGCGCGTGACGCAGATCCACACGAAGATCGCCGGCTGGGTCGAGCGACTGTACGTGGACTTCGTCGGCAAGGCGGTGCGGCGCGGCCAGCCGCTCTTCACCGTCTACAGCCCCGAGCTGGTGTCCACGCAGAACGAGTACCTGCTGGCGCTCGAAGCTCAGAAGCGGCTGGGCGGCAGCCAGTTCGTCGAGACGCGCACGGGCGCCGAGTCGCTTCTCGCCGCGACCCGCGAGCGTCTCAAGCTCTGGGACATCACCGAGGCGCAGATCGCCGATCTCGAGAAGACGCGTCAGCCGAGCAAGACGCTCACGCTCTACTCACCCTTCAACGGCATCGTGTTGGAGCGAAACGCCTTCGCCGGCCAGTACATCACGCCGGAGACGATGACCTTCAAGATCGCCGACCTGTCGACGATCTGGGTGCTCGGCCAGATCTTCGAGTACGAGCTGCCCATGGTGAAGCTCGGCCAGCCTGCGGAGATCCAGTTCCCGTATACGCAGTCGACACGGACGCTCAAGGGACGGATCACCTACATCTATCCCGACGTCGATCCGACGACGCGACGCGTGAAGATTCGGATCGAGTTCGGCAACCCGGGCTTCGAGTTCAAGCCGGAGTCGTACGTGACGGTCGTGATTCGCACGAGCGGCGGCCTCCAGCTCGCCGTCCCGAAGGAAGCGGTCATCGACACCGGCGCGAAGCGCTACGCGCTCCTCGCGCACCCGAACGGCTACTTCGAGCCGCGCGAGATCGAGGTCGGCGAGCCGGTCGACGACTACTATCCGGTCCTCAACGGCCTGGCGCATGGCGACAAGGTCGTGACCTCGGCGCAGTTCCTGATCGACTCGGAGACCAACCTGCAGGCGGCGATGCAGGCCATGTCGATGAGCATGCCCGGAATGGACATGAGTGGCGGCGGCCACGAGGGCATGGAAATGCCCGAGCAGAAGCCCACGGCCCCGGCGCCGAAGCCGCCGAAGCCGCCTGGGGAGCACTCGCAGCACAAGCAGTGAGGGTTATGGAGAAAGCGGATCGTTGTGACGAATCAGCGCCGCGAGCGATCGCGAGCGGCGGCAGGCGATGGGGGTGGGCGCCTTCGCAGAGCTTCGGCGGCCCCTGGACGAAGCTCAATAGAGCGGAGTCTGGGGGCCCCACGACACAATCGTGCCACTAAGTGGATCGTCGTTCGAACCACGCCGAGCGCCGAAGGCGCGAGGTACAGGTCGTGGGGGTGCCGCCTTCGCTGCGCTTCGGCGAGCCCAGCCGTAGCGAAGCGGAGGCTGGGGGCCCCACGACGAGTTAAGAAATGATTGAAAAACTCATCGCCTTCAGCGCACGGAACGCCTTCATCGTCATCCTGCTGATGGTCGCTATCGTCGGCGGCGGCGTGTGGGCCATCCGAAACACGCCCATCGACGCCATCCCCGATCTCTCCGACGTGCAGGTGATCGTGACGGCGAACTGGGAGGGCCGCAGCCCGACGCTCATTGAAGACCAGGTGACCTATCCGATCGTCACGGCACTCATCTCGGCGCCGAAGGTGAAGGTCGTCCGCGGCTTCTCGTACTTCGATGTCTCGTTCGTGTACATCATCTTCGAGGACGGCACCGATCCCTACTGGGCGCGCAGTCGCGTGCTGGAGTACCTGAACGGCCTGCAAGGACGCCTGCCGGCGGGCGTCACGCCGGTGCTCGGGCCGGACGCCACCGGCGTCGGGTGGGGCTATGAGTACGCGCTGGTGGATCGGACGGGGACCCACGACCTCTCGCGGCTGCGGACGCTGAACGACTGGTACGTGCAGTACTGGCTGCGGAGCGTCACGGGGGTCGCAGAGGTCGCGCCAGTGGGCGGCTACGTGAAGCAGTACCAGATCGAGGTCGATCCGAACGCGCTGCTCGCCTACAACATGCCGATCGACATGGTCGCCAAGGCCGTCCGGGCGAGCAACAACGACGTCGGCGGGCGGGTCGTGGAATGGACCGGCCGGGAATACATGGTCCGCGGGCGCGGGTACATCCAGAACGTCAGCGACATCGAGCAGGTGAGCCTCGGGGCGAAACCGGACGGCACGCCGATCCTGGTGAAGGACGTGGCGCGCGTCCACCTCGGCCCGGACATGCGCCGCGGCGTCGCCGAGCTGAACGGCGACGGCGACGTCGCCGGCGGCATCGTGGTGATCCGCTACGGCGTCGACACGTACGGCGTCATCCAGAACATCAAGAAGGCGGTCAAGGAGAAGATCCAGCCGGCGCTCCCCAAGGGCGTCGAGTTCGTCACGACGTACGACCGCTCGGACCTGATCGAGCGTTCGATCGACAACCTCAAGGAGAAGCTGATCGAAGAGGCGATCATCGTCTCGCTCGTCTGCGTGGTGTTCCTGTGGCACATGCGCAGCGCGCTCGTCGCGATCCTGACGCTGCCGTTGTCGATCCTCCTCTCGTTCATCGCGATGCGCTACATCGACCTGGGCTCGAACATCATGAGCCTCGGTGGGATCGCCATCGCCATCGGGGCGATGATCGACGCGGCGATCATCATGATCGAGAACGCCCACAAACACCTCGAGCACGACACGGGCGCGAAGCCGCGCCGCGAGATCATGATCGAGGCCGCCCAGGAAGTCGGTCCGTCGCTCTTCTTCTCGCTGCTGATCATCACGGTCTCGTTTTTGCCCATCTTCACGCTGGAGGCGCAGGAAGGCCGGCTGTTCCGGCCGCTCGCTTTCACCAAAACCTTCGCGATGGGCTTCGCGGCGCTGATGTCGGTGCTGGTCGTCCCTTACCTGATGGTGCTGTTCATCCGGGGCAGGATCGCGCCGGAGGAGAAGAACCCCATCAACCGGTTCCTGATCTGGGCCTACCACCCGTTCGTCAAGTTCGTGTTGCGGCACCGCGCGGTCACGCTGCTGGGGGCGGTCCTGCTCATGGCGAGCACGGTGCCGGTCTTCATGCGCCTCGGCTCCGAGTTCATGCCGCCGCTGTACGAGGGCAGCCTCCTCTACATGCCCATCACGCTGCCGGGCGCGTCCGTCCAGACGGCCCAGCAGGTGCTGGCGCTGCAGGACAAGATCATCAAGCAGGTGCCCGAGGTCGAGTCGGTCTTCGGCAAGGCGGGGCGGGCCAATTCGGCGACCGACCCGGCACCGCTCGAGATGATCGAGACGGTCATCAATCTCAAGCCAGAATCGGAGTGGCGGCCGGGCATGACGCCCGAGAAGCTCGTGAGCGAGCTGGACAGGCTCGTCCGCCTGCCGGGCGTGGCCAACGCCTGGACGATGCCGATCAAGGCGCGCGTGGACATGCTGTCGACCGGCATCCGGACGCCGGTCGGCGTCAAGATCTTCGGCCCGAACCTCGACGGCATCAACGAGATCGGCGCGCAAATCGAGGGGGCGATTGGGAGCGTCCGGGGCACGCGGAACGTGTTCGCCGAGCGCGTGACGGGCGGCTACTACGTCGACTTCACGGTCAAGCGCGACCAGATCGCCCGGTACGGCCTGACGGTGCAGGACGTCCAGATGGTGATCGAGTCGGCCATCGGCGGCGCCAACGTCACCACGACCATCGAGGGACGCGAGCGCTTCCCCGTCAACGTCCGGTACCAGCGCTACTATCGGAGCGACATCAACACCTTGCGCCGGACGCTCATCTCGACGCCCGGCGGCGCGCAGATTCCCATCAGCCAGGTCGCCGACATCTCGCTCACGACCGGTCCCACCGTCATCCGCACCGAGCAGGCGCAACTGCTCGGCTACGTCTACGTGGACATCGCCGACCGCGACATCGGCGGTTACGTCGATGAGGCCAAGCGTATCGTCGGCGAGATGGTGAAGCTGCCCGAAGGGTTCTACCTGGAATGGAGCGGCCAGTACGAGTACATGATGCGCGCCAAGGAGCGCCTGAAGATCGTCATTCCCGTGACGCTCCTGATCGTCATCGTGCTGCTCTACTTCAGCACGCGCAATGTCACCAAGATCGCCATCGTGCTGCTTGCGGTGCCGTTCTCGCTCATTGGCGCATTCTGGCTGATCTACCTGCTCGGTTACAACCTGAGCGTCGCCGTCTGGGTGGGCATCATCGCGCTCGCCGGCGTCGACGCGGAGACCGGCGTGGTGATGCTCCTGTACCTCGATCACGCGTACGACAAGTTCAAGCGCGACGGGCGCATGAACAGTCTCGCGGATTTGCAGGCTGCAGTTGAGGACGGCGCCGTGAAGCGAATCCGGCCGAAGATGATGACTGTCATGGCCATCCTGCTGGGGCTTTTGCCCATCATGTGGGGCCATGGCGCCGGCGCCGACGTGATGAAGCGCATCGCCGCGCCAATGGTGGGCGGGGTCATCACGTCGTTCGCGCTCGAGCTGTTGATCTACCCGGTGATCTTCACGATCTGGAAGTGGCACCGCGAGGTGAAACCGGCGCTCGCCATGAGCAGGCAGCCCTGAAGGGCTGCGCTACAACAGTCGTAGGGGCCGGCTTTAGCCGGACGCGTAGTCGTAGGGGCCGACTTTAGTCGGCCCTCTTCCTGGAGTAGTCGCAGGGGCCGACTTTAGTCGGCCCTCTTCCTGGAGAACGTGACATGTCCCGACGAACCCTGACACTCGCAACCGTCGTGCTTGCCTTGACCGCCTGGGCGGCAGAGGCGGCCGGCCCGCCCTTCGATCTGGCCGTCAAGAAAGACCAGTTCTTCGGCGCGAGCCGCGGCACGCTCGTCTTCGCCGAGGACGCGGTCGAGTACAAGACGAACGACAAGAACGACGCGCGCCGGTGGACCTACCTGAAAATCAAGCAGGTCCAGGTCCGGTCGCCCAGACGGATCGACATCCTGACGTACGAGGACCAGGGGCGGATGAGGCTCGGCGCGGATCGGACGTTCGAGTTCGAGCTGACGCAAGGCGCGATCGGCCCCGACCTGATCGCCTTCCTCCTCGAGCGCATCGAGCGGCCGGTCGTCACGGCCGTCATGCCGCCGCTCCCCTCCGATCCGCTGTTCCGGGTTCCGGTCAAACACCAGCGGCAGGGGCGCGGCAGCGAAGGGACGCTCGTGCTGTATGGCGATCGACTCGTCTACCTGACCGAGCGCGACGACGATGCGCGGCACTGGTGGTTCGCCGATATCTTCAGCGTGCTGCGCCTCGATCGCGACCGGTTTGAGGTGCTGGCGTACGAAGGCGGCGGCGGCAGGATGCGCCCCTTCATCTTCGAGTTGAAGAGCGATCTGCCGGACGGCTTCTACGACGCGCTGTGGCAGCAGGTGAACCGGCCAACGTTGAGAGGGCCGCGCGGCGACAAACCGGCCGCCGCGCCGGCGGGCGCATCCCGGAGGTAACCAGGACGCCGAGAAGGTCAGGCGGCTGCTCGATCAGGCGCGGCTGCGTCTGGGGTCCGCGCCCGGCGCGTCGGGCGGGTCCGCCCGCCCGTGAGCCCCGAGGCTGTGACGAAACCGGCGGTTGTTGAATCGTAATTGTTT
>CAYHSN010000164.1:0-4993 GCA_964359235.1 uncultured Vicinamibacterales bacterium
CGGCGAGCGGCAGGGCGAGACTCCACAGCCAGCGACGGGACATCACGGTTCCTCCAGTCGGGATGCTGGACGGCGCGGCGCGCGACGCCGGCCCGGGTCACGATCGCGGGGATATAAGACCCGCGCCACGCCCCGCGTCAATGGGGGCGCAGCCGTCTT
Organism: uncultured Vicinamibacterales bacterium; assembly: GCA_964359235.1. Classification (GTDB taxonomy): domain Bacteria; phylum Acidobacteriota; class Vicinamibacteria; order Vicinamibacterales; family JAHECP01; genus CAYHSN01. The sequence goes on from CAYHSN010000164.1 coordinate 160, forward strand.
GCAATCAAGCCGCCCGGGCCTGCCAGAAGGCGTCACAGGCTCCGATGCGGCAGACCACGGGGGCCTGTCGAACCGTCACTGCCTCGGCGGCCGTCTCCGATCCTTCTGCAGCGCGCGCATCCCCGTCATCACTCCCCGCACCTGATGGGCGAGGGCTCGCTCGTCCATTCTGCCCCTGGCGCGGGCCTCCAGTCTCATCGGCTCGAGCACGCCGATCCAGCTCGTGATCGCGCCACCGCAGCAGGCACCGAGCGATGATGACTCCGCCGCGTCGTGCAGCCGTGACACGAGCAGATCCAGCGCCGTGCGGAGCGCGGGCCTGCCGCCCGCTCCCTCAGCGCCAGCCGGCTCGCCGATCGCAGGTGCCAGATCCTCGGAGTAGCTCCGGCGCCGGAGGTTCCGCTCGATTCTCTCGGTCATGTCGAGGAGAGTGGCGAGCGTGTCTCCGGGCCCGTTCTCGCGCACGATCCCAGTGTCGCGGAAGGGATCCGCGGCACATCCCGTTGCGACTCCGTCCAGCAGTCGCTGGAAGCAGGTGTCGTTCAGGATCAGCGACGCCCTCAGGCCCTCTTCTACCCCCGCCACTCCGCCGTGCTTCGCATCGCTCTCCAGCGCGGCGAGCACGCATCGCCACAGGCCGTCGGACTCGAGTGCCGCATGGCGCATGGTCCAGCAATCGATGTAGGCGGCCTTCACGAGGTTGCTGAGCGGCAGCGAGGCCGTGTCGTCCGAGTACCCACCGCCGGCACGGACCTCCCGGCAGAAGTACCGACCTTCCGCGAGCAGGTGCTCGGCGAGTTCCTGCATCACGCCGTCATACGCCCAGCCTGCCGGCAGGACTGGTTTCGCCTTTGCCCTGACTGCACCGCGATCGCCCACCCCTCTTCGCGGTGAAGACTGCGCGACGATCCCACTCACGAGCCGGACGATCCGTCGCTGTTGGTCAACCCTGGGTGCGATCGGACCGGGTCGCTCGAGTGAGTCGGGCACATCGATGGTTGGCGGCGGATAGGGCCGGCGATCCGCAGCGTGGTAGGTCCTGTCGAAGAGATCGTTGAGTCTCGTCCACTCCGGCTTCGCAAGGGTCACTTCTGATGAGGAATCGAGATGGCGGTAGGCAAGGTCGAGATACACCCCGACCACCAGCGCCGAGCGCACCACGAGCGACTCGCCGATCGCGGGATCGATGAGGACGCGCCTGCCGTGGTAGCCGGGCACCGCCCGGGGCGTTGTTCGTGACCCTCCTGGCATGTGTCGCTCGATCGGTCCTGCCTGGACCACGGTCGTCGGGAAGTTGGTGGCCTCTAGCCACCCCTGAGGCGAGATGTCGACCCGCGACGTCTCCGCCGACGCGTGCGCGGCCGAGATCGCCGCGTTGAGCGAGTCGCACGCGAGCTGGAACGCCACCCTGGCCGGCTCGGGGTCCAGCGATCCCGACTCCGCAGTGGTGGCCGGCGCGCAGAGCAGCGTGCAGGCGAGCCCTGCAATGGCGATGCATGATCTGGTGATCGTGTAGGTCATGACGCGGCCTCCCAAAGCCAGCGGACTACTCCTCCTTCGTCGAGTCCTGCGCGGCACCTCTGTGCTGCAGGAATGATTTCACCATCGCCCGGCCGATCGCCTTGTAGGCGGGACCCGCGTTGAACATCCCGAGCGCGCCGACACCCGTGCGATTCATCGATGTGATCGCAATCAGCTTTCCGCTCACATCAAAGAGGTACGCTGATCCATGCAGCCATCCCTTCTCGTCCGTGTAGTGGACCTTCGTGGCTTTCTCGGGGGGCTCGTTGGAGAACCAGCGGCCCCACACCACCCAGAGAGCGTCGGCCTGCTGGGCCTCGGCCGCGGCGCTGCAGTTGCCGCACTCCTGCCATGCACGATCGGTCCACGTGAGCGGGATACGCTTGATCCGGCCCAGAGCCTTCGACTTGCTCTTGTCGAGGTCGAACGGATCCACCAGGTCCACGGACCCCGAGCCATCGCCGGCCACCTGCGCATTCGAGCCCGCGCGTTCCCTGAGCGCGATGACGAGTTGCGTGACGAGCTTGGTCGTCGGTTCGATGACTCCGAGGCTCGTGCTCTTCGTCTTGCGGTTGAAGGTCGCCGACATCCCGCCGACCACCGCCACGATGCGGATCTTCGACAACGCGTCCGCGTCTATCACGTCCAGAGCGGTGTTGCTGGACGGGACGCCCTGCGCCTCGACCCTCGCAGTGGACACGATGATACCGATGGCTGCCGCCAGCAGGATCGCCGCGAGCGACACCGTGAACCTTGGATACCTGTTCATGAGTCGACTCCTTTCATCAGAGAGGTGCGCAGACTCCACCATGCGCGGACTGTGGCGGCATTGGGTCAGCACAGACGCCACGGTCCGCGGGCGCCGACGCCAGCGACAGCCGTGGGAACGTGCGAGCCCCTCCGAGGATCGCCCGCCAGCACCCTCAGAACGCGTAACCCAGATACAACTGGACCATCGGGACCATCGCACTCCCCCCGAACAGATCCTCACTGGTCGTTACGTTCTTTCCCAGTGTGGGATCGAACCCGGTCACATCGAACTTGCTGAGACCGAGGAGGCCGCCGCCGACATCACCTCCCAAGGTGAAATGGCTCCAGACACCACGCCAGCCAACCGCGCCCAAGAGCATGAATGTGGAGATGCTGCCCTTCGCCTTGTAGGGGCCAATCAGGCCGTACTCGTCGACGGTGGCGCTGAGGCTCATGACCTGGGGGTAAGCGGCTACGTAGAACATCCGGTGATTGCCGATGTACTTCTTGAGCCCAACGCCGAACGTCTTGTACGTGGTACCGCTCGCGGGGAGGTAGCTGCCGCTGACGGAGAGCCCGATTCCATTGGTCAGTACGCGTTCGTACTCGACGCCGTTGATCGGGAAGATCAGCTTCGCGTTGATGAAGTTGTTCGGCAGATCCTGTGCCCGTGCGCCGGGCACCAGGCTGACAGCGACAAGCGTGAGGACGACTCCAATGATGGCGGCGTTACGCGTGAACATGACGGCCTCCGGTGCTGGGTTGAGGTTCCTGGAGAATCCGAGTGTTGGTGGCAGCGTTGCAGCACGTGCTGATGGCGCCGCCGCTCGATGCAGTCCGTATCTTGAACGCGCCTGAAGAGCCAGGCATTCAGCACCGGCGCTCCCGCGCGCTTCGGAGAGCGGAGGCGGTCGCAGCCGCCTCCGCCCCCGCGAATCAGCGGATGACGACGACGCGGCGCTGACCGATCGACCTGCCGTTCACCTGCGCTCTGGCGAGGAAGACCCCGGCACGGCCATCGGGTGAATGCCACGTGATCTGGTGGAGGCCAGCCGGAAGCGCCTCGACGACCGACTCCCCTACCTGCCGCCCGGCGATGTCGTAGACCGTGAGGCGTACGTCACCGGGTTCCGGCAACGCGAGATCGAAGGACGTCACGCCACGGGTGGGGTTCGGATGGCCGGGGCCGAAGACGATCGCACCGACGGCCGGCTCCGGATCGACTCCAACCCAGCAGCCACTGCCCTCGCAGATCCACACGGGGACGATCACGGGATCCGAGGTCGAGTCGTTGTTGTGAACCATCAGGAACGCGCGATGGATCCCCCAGCCGAGCCCGGAGGCGGTCACCTTGATCTGGACGGAGATCGAGTCGCCCGGCGCGACGATTCCACTGGTCGGGGTCGCCGTGAGCCAGGGCACGTCCGTGGCAGCCGGCGACAGCGGGTCGGGCACGGCCGCGTCGGCGCGGTGGTTCGCCAGCGCACCGGCGGTCGGCTCGAGCGGTCCCGCCTCGTCGATCCAGAAGGTGAGCAGCTGTCCACCCGTGGCGCGATTCGAGATCCAGATCGTCCTCGTCTGTTCCTGCCCGACGAGGACGTCATTGAAACCGACTTCTGCCGGGTTCACGACGATGCGGGCGCCCTCGCCCAGGCATGACGTCCACCACGGGCTGAAGATCACGCCGTCCGACACGCACGCGCCGAGACCACCGGGGTTCGCGGTGGCGTGATAGGGGCCGGTGGAGTGGCCCCAGAAGCAGTTGCGGGCGTCGACTTGCGACGAAGCGTCGCAGACCACGCCGCAGGGAGGGGTCTTGGCCGCAGTGGAGAAGCACGAGTAATGGACGGACACGTTGGCGGAGTTCGCGGCGTTCATGATCGTCGTGTACGCGTTGCTGAAGGTGCAGTGATCGAACTGGGGTGAGGAACCGATCACGTCCACCATCGCGACGGCGATGGTGCCGCAGCCGCCAGCCGACGCGCGCCCGCCGTAGCGCACCGTGCAGTAGCTCATCTGGCTGCCGGTGCTGGTCGAGTTGAACTGGACGCGCTCCCAGTTGCCCGCGCCGGGAGCGGTCGCCGCGCCGTCGTTGTTCGTATCCCCGCCAGCCGCGTCGTCCCAGAACGACGTGAGCGTGATCGGCGCGCCGATGGTGCCCGCTGCGTTCAGCGTCCCATTCACGAACAACCCGGCAAACATCGAGCAGCCGTTGTTGTAGAACTTCACCACGCATCCCGGATCGATGGTGAGCGTGACGCCGGTGGCCACGGTGACGTCCGCGGTGAGGACGAATGGCACCCCCATCGCGCGCCAGCGGTTGTTCGACTGAATCGTGCCTCCGTTGAGTTCGATTCCATTGCCGCCGGGGTTGCCGGTCATGGTCGTGGACTGGAACTGCGGCGCGGCAGACGTGTCCTGGATCGCGGCGCAACTCCCGCTCGCGGTGATGGACGAATTGCTCACGATGGAGGCGGCGCCAGACTTGAACGCCATCGCGTGCGCCCGCGCGTTGCTGAAGGTGCAGTGATCGAACTGGGGTGAGGAACCGATCACGTCCACC
>CAYHSN010000164.1:5093-6242 GCA_964359235.1 uncultured Vicinamibacterales bacterium
ACGCGCGCCCGCCGTAGCGCACCGTGCAGTAGCTCATCTGGCTGCCGGTGCTGGTGGCGCCGAACTGGATGCGCTCCCAGTCTCCTGCGGCGGGGATCGTGGCTCCCCCATCGCCATTGGTGTCGCCCCCCGCGGCGTCGTCGCGATACGACGTGAAAGTGATTGGCGCGCCGGCGGTGCCCACTGCGTTCAGCGTCCCGTTCACGGACAACCCAGCGAACATCGCACAGCCGTTGTTCTGAAACTTGACGACGCACCCCGCCTCAATCGTGAGCGTGGCGCCAAGGGCAACGACAACATCCCCCGCCACGATGTGGATCGGGTCGATCGCGGACCAGACTGTGTCGCGCGTGATGGTCTGCGCGGGATGGGTCACACTTGCCCGAGCCGGTCCGGCCATGAGCACGACCATGCCCGCGAGGATGACGAGCGCGACTAGGCCCTGATGCCGGCGCGCACGCCCGGTGCGCTCGACATCCTCCTCGGAGATAGCGACGGTGTTGCGACCCGCTCGTGGACGCAGATCCTGCGAGGGTGCCTTCTCCTTCGACATTGCGAAACCCATGCGGCTCATCTGGGGACTCCTGTTCTGGCTTCCGTGATGCTTGGGAGCACAGGCGACAATGTGGTGACTGCAGGATTCCGTGGATCGAATCGGGTCACGACGTGTCATTTCATGGCGCGGGCCCCTCCGTGCGCGGAACGCTCGTCACCGGCGCCCGCCCCGCCTCGCTCTCCTCCTCTGTTCCTACGTCCGCGCGCACGATGCCCAGCCTGCGCATCATGCGGATGTAGTTCGCGCGCGAGCAGCCTTCCAGCCGCGCGGCGGCGCTCACGGTGCGCGCGACGCGCAGCTGGCGCAGCACGCAGTCGCGCTGGCCGTCGTCCTTCGCGTACTGCGAGGGCCGCCAGGCCGGCAGCCCGTCCTTGGGCAGGTGCTCCACGTCGAGCACGAGGCGTGTACCGGCCCGCCGGACCGCGCGCTCGAGCACGTCGGCGAGCTCCGGCAGATTGCCGCGCCAGTCACGCGTGCGCAGATCCTCGAGCGCGCGCGCCGCGAGCCGGGGTGCGGCGGCAGCGCGTGAGCGCGCGCAGTGCCGCAGGATGCCGGCGGCGAGCGCGGGCAGGTCCTGCGGGCGCTCGCGCAGC
>CAYHSN010000164.1:6252-7263 GCA_964359235.1 uncultured Vicinamibacterales bacterium
TCCAGCGGCTCACCGAGCTGCCGACCGCCGGGTTCGCTGAACTCGTCGCGACGTGGCTCAACACGGAAGGCATCACGGCGCTGCGCGCTGTGCGGCGTCCAGGTAGCGCGGGCAACGAGCTACATTTCGCCGGCACGCGCAAGACGGGAACGGGCGGCGGCGCGCGCAGCGCGTTCGGCGAGCCCGCCGCCTTCCACGCCTGCCGCCAGCGGCGCAGCAGCAGGGCCATGCGCGAGCGGCCAGTCCCGGGCTCGCCGTGCAGGTACACGGGCGTCTCCTGCACGGCGGCGGCCCGCAGAGCCTGCACGAACTGGCGCATCACCGGGGCGCGCGTCTCGCAGGCGTCGGCGGTGTCCGCGACCGCGGCGCCCACGACCGCATCGGGCATCAGCAACTCGTCGAGCGCCCGGGGCAGCGAGTCGAGGAAGTCCGGCGCATCGTCGTCCAGGTCGTAGTGCGGCTGGGCCAGCCGCTCGACGTCGCGCATCAGGCTCGGCAGGGGGCGCGCGCAATGGAAGAGCCGGAACGCGCGTGGGGCCACCTCGCGCGCGAGCTGCAGCACCTCCAGCCCGCTGCCGCCGCGATCCAGCTCATACTCGGCGACCACGGCGGCCCAGGCGTCCGCCGGCAGAGCGAGGGCCGCATCCTTCAGCGAGGCGACGTGACGGCATTCGTAGCGGCACTCGAGCGCGCTCGCTATCGCGCGCCCGCGTTCGCCGTCGCGCTCCACCAGCAACACCTGCGGCCTCATGCGTGACCTCCCGAGGGCAAGACCCTGCGGTCGGTCTGCATCGCACGTCACATGCCACGCGGAGCGATGCCGCGCCCGCAGCGCTCGGCGGGCGCCATCCCGCTGCACGGCAAGGCGCTCGCGGCGCAGCGGCCCGCGGGCGAGCGTCCCGACGCTGAGACGTCACGCAACTTGGGTTGGCGCGCGCCCGCCCCAAACCACCCGCGCACGCGTGAACGCCGCGACCTACATGCGCTTCATGCGTACGGGCCCGCCAACTC
>CAYHSN010000165.1:0-7254 GCA_964359235.1 uncultured Vicinamibacterales bacterium
CTTCTGCACAGATTCCTCTAAGAGGCTTTTTTACAGAGATTTACGGAGATGTGAAACTCGGGCCGCGACTATTCGCCGAGCGCCTTGGCCGCGACGGCCAGCACGCGAGGCACCCGGAATGGCTTGGTGAGATACCCGGCCACACCCAGATTGATGGCCTCGATCGCGCTCGCCTCGGTCGAATAGCCCGTGATGATGATGACCGGCAGGTCGGGTCGATAGCGGCGCGCTTCGCGGATGACGGCCAGACCGTCCATCCCCGGCATCTTGAGGTCCGTGATCAGCAGATCGTAGGGCATCAACCGCAGGCGCTCGATCGCCGCGCGACCGTCAGGTGCCGCGTCGACCTCGTACTCCGCGAGCGTCAGCGTCTTCGTCAACATCTCGCGGATGCTCGCCTCATCGTCGACAACGAGGATCCGCGGACGGCCGGTCGGGGGTTGCGTGGCCGCGGTCCTCGCGGCCGGGGCGGCGGACCTCGCGGATCGCGGCTGCTGGCTCTCGAGCCACGCGTCGATGTCGGTCTTGCGAAACCGCCACTGGCGTCCGACGCGCACGGCGGGAATCCTGCCCGCCTTGATCAGGCGGTAGACGGTTCGGAGATTGACCTGGAGGTACTCGAGCACCTCCTCAGTCGTCAGAAAAGCTTCATCGATCATCCAGTGTGTCCTATCGAGATCACTTTATCACCAATTTGTCGGTTGGCAGCTCCACCGTGAACAGCGCTCCGCCTTGCGGATGATTCTCTGCGCGGATCTGCCCGCTGTGATCCTGGATGATGCCGTACGTGATCGCCAGGCCCAGGCCGGTGCCCGTGCCGACTTCCTTCGTGGTGAAGAACGGCTCGAACGCGCGCGCGAGCACCGTATCGGACAGGCCCGGTCCCGTATCGCGGATTCGGAGGACGACCCACTCGCCGTTCTGCCGGAGCGTTGACGAGACTTCGAGGCGACCCGGCCGGCCGATCATGGCCTGTTCGGCATTGAGGATGATGTTGAAGAACACCTGCTGCAGCAGGAGCGGATCGCCCACGAGGCGCGGCTGCCGCTTGTCCAGCCTTTTCACGACCTCGATGCCGGCTTTGCGCAGGCGGGCCGCGCGCAGCGCGAGCGCCCGCGCGACGAGCGCGTTCAGGCTGCAGCGGCGGCGCTGGCGCTGACCGGAACCCGCGAACACGAGCAGGCTGCTCACGATCTTCGCGGCGCGATCCGCTTCGCGATAGATGAGGCGCACGTCGCGGCGCTGCGACGGCGTCAGCTTGCCCGTGGCTTTCATGAGCTCCAGGTGTCCGAGCACGCCCTGCAAGGGGTTGTTCAACTCGTGCGCGATCCCGGCGACGAACTGGCCCAGCGCGGCGAGCTTCTCCGACTGCGCGAGCTGCTGCCGCAGCGCCGCGCGCTCGGTCTCGAGCCGTGCCTGCTCGGTGACATCGCGCGCGACGACGACGGTGCCGAGATGGCGCTGGTCCTGGCTGATGAGCGACGTGACCGTGACGGAAAAGATGCCGCGCAACACGGGATCGTCGAGCTGGCGCGTCGGCGCCGTGCGCGAGCGCGAGGTCGTCCTGGGGGCCTGGGCTGCGACCCAGGCCGCGAGCTCCGGACCGGCGAAGTCCGCGAACGGCTGGTCGCGCAACTGGTCGAGGGAGCGGCCGACGCGTGCCGCAAACGCCTGGTTCGCGTAGATGATCCGCTGCAGGCCATCGCACACCGCGACCAGGTCAGCGAGTGAGTTGAACGTATCCTCGAGCTCGCGCCGCGAGCGCAGCACGTCGGTCAGGAGCTGCACGCTGTCGATCACGCTCGAGAGCTGCCGCCCGAGATCGCGCGCCGCCTCGACGAGCACGCCGCGCTCGGCCGGCGATCCCTGGAGATCCTCGAGCACCAGCGTGCCCAGCGCTCGCCGGCGTCCCCGCAGCGGCACGAGGAGCACCGACCGATCGGCGTCGCGCGCGGCATCGGGATCGGGCACGAACTCCGGCCGATCGAGTCTGAGGCCGTGGGCGACGGGCGATAACGGCGCGTCCGCGGGAACCGCGCCGCCCGCGACCAGGTGCGACGAGTCGGACGAGCCTTCGAGCACGATCTGGCGCCCGCGCCGGTCGTGCATCCAAATGGAGCTGCGGCGCGCGCCGAACACCGCGTTCACGCCGAGGCACAGCGCTTCGAACCCGGCGGCAAGATTGCCGGACGAGGACGCGCCGCGCGAGAAGGCGAGCACGACCTCACGCAGACGCCGCTGCAGCTCACTCGCGCGGCGCAGCCGCATCCACTCGAGCGTCACCGCGAAGGCGCTTGCGGCTTCCGCGGCGATCGTCAGCTCGGGCGGCGCGGCCTCGGCGGCGAAGCCGATCGCGAGCAACCCCGGCGCGTCCTGCCGCGGGACAGGTGCGATGAGCGCGGCGGGCGCCGCGAGGCCGCGGGCGAGCGCCGGACACCGCGTCCCCAGATCGCGCACGGCCACCGGACTCCCGGTCGACACCAGATCGCCGAGCGCGCGCGCGTCCGTCCCTGTCAGACGCACCCCTCCCGGAAAGGCCCCGTATCCTGACGTCCCGACGCGGTCGCCGGTCTCCGGATCGGTCTCGAGGAGCACGGAACACAGGCAGCCCGTGCGCCTGACGAGATACTGATGGAGGCTGGGCAGCAGGTGGGTCGGTTCGCCGTCCTGCGCGAGGGCACGCGCCAGCACGGCGAAGGGAGACTCGATCATCGCGGCGGACTCGGCGCGGCCAGACACCGAACGCGCATTGTCTCACATCTCGCCCTCGCGCGGCGCGCGCAGGTCATAAGTGGCGCGTCGGCCTTCACTTACGCGGCTCTATAATAGGAGGACTTCGTGCGCTGAATCGTCCCCCCGGCTGCCAGGGCTGGCCCGCCGTCTAAAGTGGTGAACGCCGGTGCGAAGGTCCCGGGCGGCGGCTTCCGGGACAACAGGGACGGAGTGAGCCGCGCTCCGCATGGCCTGGACTGACGAAGAGCTCGTCGCTCGTTCGGTGGGTGGCGATCTGGACAGCTTCAACCTGCTGGTCGTTCGCTGGGAGCGGCCGATCTACGCTCTTGCCTACCGGGTCATCGGGCGCGAAGAGGATGCGCGGGACGTGTGTCAGGAGACGTTCCTGCGCGCCTTCCGCGCGCTGCGCGGCTTCAAGGGCCAGGCGAAATTCTCTTCCTGGCTCTACCGCATCACGCTGAATCTCTGCCGCGACTGGATGCGGCGCGCGCGGCGCGCGCCGGTGGTTCAGGCGCCCGAGGGCGTCGATCTCGTCGAGCTTGCCGGCGAGCGTGAGGGCAGCGAATCGGTCGAGGACCTGGTGTCGCGGCGCGAGCTCAGCCAGATGGTGGCCCGCGCCATGGCCATCCTGCCCGAGGAGCAGCGTGCGGCAATCATCTTGAAGGAATACCACGGGCTCACGTTCCAGGAGATCGCGGATCTGCTCGATTGTCCGCTCAGCACGGTGAAGACGAGGCTCTATCAGGGGCTCACCGTGCTCCGCCGGCAGCTCGAGCAAGCCGGAGTTGGAAATGGCCATGACAATCAACGCAGGGTGTGACGGCAAGGATCGGCTGCTGGCGTATCTCTACGATGAGGTCACCACGGACGAGCGGCAGGCCTTCGAAGGGCATCTCGCCGCGTGCGCCGCATGCCGGCGCGAGCTCGAGGACCTGCGCGGCGTCCGCGGTCAGCTCGCGTCCTGGACGCCGCCCGAGCAGGAGCTGGGCGTCCGCATCGTCCGCGACGAACCGGCGCGGATCGCGCGCCCGTGGTGGCGCGCGCCGGCGTGGGGCCTTGGCCTCGCGGCGGCCGCGGTCGTCGTGCTCGCGGCCGGCGCCGCGGTGGCGAATCTCGAGGTGCGCTACGACGAGCACGGCGTCACGGTGCGGACCGGCTGGCGATCGCCGGCGGCGCCCGACGCCCCAGTGACGACCGGCGCGGCCGCGCCGTGGCGCGCGGATCTGCAAGCGCTCGAAGAGCGTCTGCGCGCCGACGTCGCGTCCTCGACGAGCGGCGCGTCGGCGCAGACGGCGGCCGCGGAATCCGCGCCGGCGCCGGCCGTCCGCGAGGCGGCCGTGCTGCGCCGCGTGTCCGCGCTCGTCCGCGAGAGCGAGGAGCGGCAGCGTCGCGAGCTGGCGCTTCGCATGACGGACGTCGTGCGCGACGTCGACTGGCAGCGCCGCACCGATTGGGTGCGCATCCAGCAGGGGTTCGGCCGTCTCGAGGAAGTCACGGGTGCGGGCGTCGCGCAGCAGCGCGAGATGATGAACTATCTGATGCGCGTATCGCAACGCAATCCGCGGTAGCGAAGGGCGTTTCCAGAATTGCAGAAGTGAGGGCGAACGTGAAAGCCACGATGGTCATCGGACTGATGTTGCTGGCGGGCCCGCTGCTGGCCCAGCCGGCGCCGGCGCGCCGGCCGGACAACGAGCAGGTCATCCAACGGCGTTATCAGATCACGCTGATGGAGAACGTCCTCTCGAGCGCGGTGCGGCACGCCGCCGAGACGATGGGGCGGCGGTTGCAGGCTGTGGCGCCCAATCTCGTCCTGATGACGGGCACGTCGCGCGCGCGCGGCTTCGTCCTGCCGGACTACGGCGTCTTCTTCGACGTCGAGGTGCCCGCCATGCCGATGAGCGTCGCGTGGACGCTGCGGGTGATGGAGCGCGACCTCGACATGGAGCGGTCGCTGCAGATTCTCCGGCAGCAGCTCGGGTCTTTGCCGGACGCGCAGCGCCGGGACGTCGAACAGGCACTCCGGCGTATCGAGCTCGCCGTGGGCCCATTCGACGCGCCGATGCCGACTTCCGCGCCCGCCGATCAGCGGGCCCGCACCGCCGGCACCGTGACGGCCGCCACCGTCGTGCCGCCGCAGGCCGCGCCGCGTGACGCGCCCCCGGCGGCTCCCGCCGCCTCGCGGGACCTGAACCTGGACTACACCGAGGTCGTCAAGAGCGCGCTCATCGACGCGATGCTCGATTTCAGCGGACCGATGGCGATCGCCACCGACGAGTGGCTGACGGTCGCGGCGCGCGATGCCTACGGCCCGATTGCACCCGGTGAGATTTATGACGCCATGACGATCAGCCTGCGCATGAAAGGCAGCGATCTGGCCGCGTTTCGCGCGGATCGGATTACGCGCGAGGAGGCCAGAAAGCGGGTCGAGGTGCGCGAGTTCTGAGCTACAATCGCGTCATGTCCGCGGTGCGACCCGGGGCCAGGACCGCTGTCGCCCTGACCCTCGCCGGTGCGGTCACGGTCGCCCTTTGGGCCGCCGCGTGCGGCTCGCCGGCCGACCTCACGAAGGCTCTGCAGGTCGCCGAGGTCAGCACCGGCTGGTTCGACGCCGGCATCGTCGACGGCAAGAACAAGCTCGTTCCCTCCGTGTCCTTCGTCCTCAAGAACACGTCCGACCGGCCGATCGCCAGCGTCCAGCTCAACGTCGCCTACTGGCGCGCCGGCGACGACGGCGAGTGGGACGACCTGTATGTCGCGAACGCGATCGACTCCAACGGCCTGGCGGCTGGCGCTCAGACCGGGACAATCACGGCCCGCGGCAAGGTCGGCTATACGGGCGAGCAGCCGCGCGCCGAGATCCTGCAGCACCAATCCTTCGTCGACGCGACGGCCAGAATCTTCGCCAAGCGCGGGTCGTCGCAGTGGATGAAACTCGGCGAGTTTCCCATCGAGAGACGGCTCCTGATACGTTAGCCCTCCTGCCGAGTCTCTTTTGTCCGATCACACGCTGACCCCGGCCGGTTCACCGAAGCGCGCGTCGCCGGAGCTGTCGCTCGATCGGCGGCTCGGGCCGCTCGACGCGGCCGCCATCGTGGTGTCGAACGTCATCGGCGGCGGCATTTTCTTCGTGCCGATCATCATCGCCGCGCTGGTCCCCTCGCCGGGCTTGATGATCGGGGTCTGGCTCGCGGGCGGCGCGCTGGCGTTTGCCGGCGCCATGGCGTACGCCGAGCTCGCCGCGCTCAGGCCGCTCGCGGGCGGCGAGTACGTCTATCTGCGCGAGGCGTACGGCCGCCTTCCGGCGTTCCTCACGGGCTGGACGTCGTTCGTCGCGGGGTTCTCGGGCGCCATCGCGGCCAGCGCCGTCGCGCTCGCGGACTACGTCGGGCGATTCGCGCCAGGCGCGTCCGACACGACGCCGCTCCTGACGATTCCACTGCCCTGGTCGCCGCTCATCGTGTCTCCGCGCGCCATCGTCGCGCTCGCGGCGATCGCCGCGCTGTCGGCCGTGCACATCCGCGGGCTCGGGCCGGGGCGTCTCGTGCAGAACCTGCTCGCCGCACTCAAGGTCTCGTTCCTCCTCTTCTTCATCGCCGCCGGCTTCTCTCTTGGGCACGGGTCGCTCGAGCGCGCCGCCGCTGGTTCCGTCGAGGCGACCGGTTGGCTGCTCGCGCTTGTGCCGGTGATGTTCAGCTATTCGGGATGGAACGCGGCGGCCTACGTCGCGGAGGAAGTGCGCCAGCCGGGTCGCAACGTGCCACTGGCGCTCGGTCTCGGCACCGTCGCCGTCGTGCTGATCTACGTGGCGCTCAACCTGCTGTATCTCTACGCGATGCCGATCGCCGATCTCGCGGGACTCGAGGGCGGGCGCCTGGTCGACACGGCGGCCGAGCGGCTGTTCGGCTTCGTCGCCGGCAACGTGCTCGCCATCTTCACGATCATCAGCATCGCGGCGAGCATCAGCGCGATGGTGCTGGCCGGCCCGCGCGTCTACTACGCCATGGCGCGCGACGGCTTGTTCCTGCAGGCAGCCGAGAAGATCCATCCGCAGTACCGCTCGCCCGCCATCGCGATCGCGGCGCAAGCCATCTGGAGCGGTGTCCTGGTGCTCTCGGGCACGTTGTCGCAGCTCGTGGCGTACACGGGTTTCGCGGTCATTCTCTTCTCGGCCATCGCCGTCTCGGCCGTCTTCGTGCTGCGGTGGCGCCATCCGGGCGAGGCGCGCCCGTTCAGAGCGTGGGGGTATCCGTTCGCGCCAGGCATCTTCGTGATCGCCAGCTTCGTGATCGTGGCCAACGAGATCTGGAAGAACCCCGGCACCTCGGCTGCGGGCCTCGCCATCATCGGCCTCGGCATTCCCATCTACTTCCTTTTCGGACTGCGGCGTTCGGGCAGGCAGGCCTGAAGAGCGAGACTCACCACGGAGATCGCGGAGGACACGAACGCCTTTCTCCCCTTACTAACCCTAATGCGTCAAAACCCACCGCCGTTTCGAGAGCGATGCTGTCCTGGCCGCGGCGG
>CAYHSN010000166.1:0-7232 GCA_964359235.1 uncultured Vicinamibacterales bacterium
CTAGCGTGGGCTTATCGCCTCGTCTGGCCCTTGCGGCTCGCCGTGCCCTGTTTTGCCGACTTGCTCGACTTGGCCGCCGGCGTCGCCCGCGGTCGCGCTGCCGCAGGAGCACGAGCCGCGGCTCGCGGCGTCGCGACCTCAGCCATCTCGATCCCGAACATCTCCGACAGATCGCCGGCGTCGAGAACCTTCCCGGCCGCCGGACCCTTGGTGGCCCGCGGCAGGCCGCGGCCGGCTCGGGCGATGAGATCCTGCTGGTCCACCTTGCGCAGTGCGAACAAGAGATCGGGTTGCTCGTCCAGCCGGGCGCCGATGCCGTAGAGCACGGCCGCGACGTGCTTGCACATCGAGGCCCAGTCCGGGCAGCTACAGGTGAACGTGATCTCCGCCGGCGATGGGAAAAGACCCGTCTTCTCGTGACAGATGCGTGCCATCACGCCTTGGGAGAACCGCCCCTGCAGGAGCTCGACCAGCGAGTCGATGGCGCCCGCGCAGTCCCTGCAGACGGCACTCCAGCGGGCCTTCGGCACGGAGGCCACCTTCACCTGCACGCGGTAGAGGTGTGAGCCGCTCACCAATGCGGTCACGGCGCCGGGCGCGATCTGCAGATCCACCACCGAGCCGTTGCGGACGTAGGTCCGGCCGCGTGGCAGCCGGTTCGCGTAGTCGCTGTAGCGCTCGAGGTTGTCGCACCAGGCCTTGCCCCAGAACGTCTTCGCAATAGCGCGACCATCGATCACGACCGGCGAGGTCCGTTGACCCTTCTTCGCGAGCTTCGCCACTTCGCGCGCGGCTCGAAGACGACGGGCGGCGACGGGTACGTAGGGCTTCCAGCCGTAGTAGTACATGCGTTACTCCTGCGAGGCGGCGTGGAGGTCGAGCGCGACGAGCTTCAGCAGCTCATCATTCTTCATCTCGGTCAGCAGCAGCTCGGCGCCGCCCTCCAGCAGATCCTGCGAAAGCTGCCGCTTCGAGTCGATGAGCTGGTCGATTTTCTCCTCGACCGTCCCTCGACACAAGAACGTGTGCACGAGCACGTTCTTCGTCTGACCGATGCGGAACGCCCGGTCCGTAGCCTGGTTCTCCACCGCCGGGTTCCACCAACGGTCGAAGTGAATCACGTGCGAGGCGGCGGTGAGGTTGAGACCGGCGCCGCCGGCCTTGAGCGAGAGGACGAAAAACGGCACGTCCTCGTTCTGTTGAAACTGCTGCACGAGCGCTTGGCGCTTCTTCACGTCGGTTCCGCCGTGCAGGACGAGCCCGGGCCGCCCGAACACCGACCCGAGGAACGCGGCCAGCGGCGCCGTCACCTCACGGAACTGCGTGAAGACGAGCGCCTTCTCCTGCCTCGCGGCGATGACCGCCGCGATTTCGCGCAGGCGCGCGAGCTTCCCGCTGTCGGCCTCGGCCCACGCGTCGTCACCGAGCCACTGCGACGGGTGATTGCAAATCTGCTTGAAGCGCATCAGAAACGCCAGCACGACGCCCCGGCGCTTGATTCCGTCCGCCCCCTGAAGTTCAGTGTTGAGCTCGGCGGCCAGTTCCTTCACGGCCTGCTGATAGAGCGCCGCTTGCATGCGGGTCAGGTGGCAGTACGCCTTCACCTCGGTCTTGTCCGGCAGGTCGGCGATGACGGTCTTGTCCGTCTTCAGGCGCCGGAGAATGTAGGGGCGCACCAGCTCGCGCAGCGGCGCGTACGGCCCGTACGGAGTGTCCGGGCGCTCCGCGAGCCGCTTGGTGAAGCTCGCGAACTCCTTGCTGGAGCCGAGCAGGCCGGGGTTGATGAAATCGAAGATCGACCAGAGGTCCGCGAGCCGGTTTTCGACCGGCGTGCCGGTCAGCGCGATCCGCGCCTGCGCGGTGAGCGCTTTGGCGGCCCGCGTCTGCCTGGCGCCCGGGTTCTTGATCGCTTGCGCTTCGTCCAGCACCGCCAGGTGCCACGCGATCTTCGAGAGCCCTGGGATCCGCAGAAGTGATCCGTAGCTCGTGATGACGAGATCCACGTCCGTGAGTGTTCCCTGGTCGAGCGCCTGCAGCTCGGCGGCTGGCATCACCGATGGATGCGCGACGAGCGCCCTCAGGCTCGGCGCGAAGCGTGCGATCTCCGACGCCCAGTTCGCGAGGAGCGACGCCGGCGCGACGAGCAGACTGGTCCGCCTCCCTCCGTCGCCGTGCCTTCGCAGCACAAGCATCAACGCCAGCACCTGCATCGTCTTGCCCAACCCCATGTCGTCGGCCAGGCAGGCGCCGAGGCCAAGCGTGGAGAGGAGGTGGAGCCAGCGCACGCCCACCTGTTGGTAGGGCCGCAGCGTCGTCTTCAGCGCATCGCCGGGCTCGACCCGCGCGAGCCCGTCAGGACGACGAAGGCCATCGAGCGTGGTGGCGAGCCAGGGACCGGCGACGACGCGCGACCAGTCGGGAGCCTCGTCTACGGCTCGGTCGCCCGAGACGTTCGCGCCGGCGAGCAAGCGCATCGCCTCGGCGAAGGTGAGGCCGCCATCCGCTGCCGCTCGCTCGACGGCTCGAAACTCGTCGAGCATGCGGCCGAGCTTCTCGCGATCCAGCTCGACCCAACGCCCGCGAACGAGGTGAAGGCCATTGGATCCTGCGAGCAGCTTTGTCATCTCGGCGGCGGTCAGCCGCTCGCCGTCCAGCGTCACCTCCATGCGGAAATCGAGGAGCGCGTCCTTGCCGAGACCAGACGAGGCCTTGCTGCCGACCGTCGCGCTCACTTGCGGACGCGGCGGACGGCTCGCTCGCCAGGTGCCCGGCACGCGCACGACGACGCCGGCGGCTTCCAGGAGCGGGAGATCTGTCAGGAGCTGAAAGGCTTCCGCAGGCGTCCACCGCAGCGGGTGATAAATCTCGCCCGCATCGACCATCATCTTCAGCCAGGGGCACTGCTGCGCCGCCCGCTGAACCGGCAAGAGCAGCGACAGGAGCCGCGCCTTGTTCGCCGCGCCCGCGTACTCGCGCAGGGCCTGGCCGAGCGGCAGGTGCTGGGCCTTCGCGTGCGCCGACAGCCGCGTCGTGTACGTCGCCAAAAACGCAAATGGCGCGGCATCGTCTTTCTTGTTCTCGGCGAGGTTGAAGTGGACGCGGCCGACCAGATGCCAGGCCGGGCTCTTGCGCGTGAGGAAGTCCTGAATCGAGGCCTTCGACTCGGCGAGCTCGGCGCGGAACGCTGTGTCGAGCGTGTCCCAAAGTGCTCGAAGGACGGAGGCCGTCAGATACTCCGCGCCGGTCATCGGCGGCGCGGCCGAGGCGAGCGACTCGAGCTCCTCGCGTGGCAGGGGCGGGATGTCCGCCGGCGCGCCGCGCTCCTCGACGTCCGGCAACGTGCAGACCGCCGTCACGTAGCGCGCGCCGAATTCGCGCCAGTAGCCGAGCACGGGCGGCAGGGCGGTGCCCACCTCTCCCGCGCCGAGCTGCAAGAGGCCGTGACCGTGGCCGCGCGCAAAGGCTTCCTCGATCCTGCGCGACAGTTCGGGAGAGAGCGCGGGCGCATCGTCCACCGGCGCGAGCAGCAAGCGGCCGTGAGGCGTGAGCAGCGGCGCGAGCGGTTTCGTCACGGTCGCAGTGGGATCCGCGCTTGTTCCTGGGCGTGCCACTATCGGCCAAGTTCGGAGGCGGCGTCGGCGGCCGTCAGCACTCGGATTCCGTGGCGCAGGAGGGCCGTGAAGTGACGCTTGTTGTCGGTCAGCACCGTCCGACTCCCCGCACGTCTGGCGATTTCGGCAATGTGCGCGTCGTAGATTCGGCCGCCGGCCGCACGATCACGTTCTGCTTCGTGAAAGAACTCGCGAAAGGCGTCCCCTGGAAGCTGGTGCACGCGGCACCGCGCGAGAATCTCGCGCTCGACGAGCCGCACGGCATCGGCGGGCGCAAGCCGTAGCTGCGGCGGCAGTCGGGTCGCCACCGCGAAGAACTCCAGACAACAATGCCAGGCCGTGTGGGCCGACCGCACCTTCCCGCTCGCGATCGCATCGAGGATGGCCTGCGCCGGATCGCTCGACGGACCCATATCGATCAATCCACCGAGCAGCACGCTGGTATCGAGAAAGACCGGCGTTACCAGGGCCACCGGTTGCGCTCTTCCTCGACCAAATGGCTCATGTCGATGTGCGGGATCTCTGAAGGCACCACCGTCGGCCTCGCCACGAGCCGCTTGCCACGACGAACGAGCACCGGGGCGGGCGCAGTCCTGACGAGCCGGATGGACAGGTCGTCGACGAGCACCTCGAGCTCGGAGCCGGGCTGAAGTCCCATCCGCTCGCGGATCGACGCCGGAATGACCACTCGGCCTGCCTTATCAATGGTAGCCTTCATGCCATTATTATACCATGATTGAATCAGTCGCGCGTTCAACGCCGGTTATAATCCCCTCGTCCGGAGCGAGCCCGCCGCCGCTCACGCGCGCCGGCGGTCACTCGGGGCCCGCGGTACCCGTGCTCTGCTCTCTGACACAGAACGAGAGGGGACCGATGGACGACCTGAATTCCGAGTGGCAGCGCAAGGGAGCGACTTTCAGCGACAAGACGGCCCGGAAGGAGTTCGGGCTGACGCAGGACGAGATCGTCCAGGCGATCCGGGCCGGCAGACTTCACTACCGGCAAAACTCGGTTTTCGGGAACCCCTTCCTGCGGCTTCTCCGACGAGAGGTCGAAGCGCTGGTCAAGAAGAAGCACGGGGACAACTACCTGAAGGATCGGAAGGCCAAGACGGAGCTGGTCAGCATCAACGGCGAGCTGAGGCGGTTGAAGAGCCGGATCGCCGCTTTAGAAGAGCGGAAGTCAAAGCTGATCGCCGACGCCGGGAGGTGACGGCGTCGGCCTGTTGTCAAACGAGGAGCGAGAACGATGAGAGGGTACTTTGCGCAGGTCCGTCGTGCCGGCTTCGACATCGGCCTTTCGACCGGGAAGCTCACCAAGGCGATGGTCGAGGTCCTCTCGCAGTTGCCGCCTGATGTGACGCCCTCGAAGGAGGTCGTCGTGCAGCACCTCGGCCTGCTCGGGCAGATGTCCAAGACCCGCGACATCAACGCCGGTTGGCAGAGCGCCAAGCGCCAAGTCGTGCGAGAGCACCCCGACAGGTTCTGTCTCGACGGCAAGATCCTGCGTCGGGCATCCGCCATGGAGGATCGGCCTCGAGAGAAGCTCTCGGCCGCCGGCCATCGCAAGCTCGCAGCCTCGGCCTTGAAGGAAGGGATGACGCCGGACGAGCTTCTCAGTCGCCTGATCTCCTCCTGGCGCGGCGCGAAGAGATGACGGCGCGTGACCAAGTCCAGGCGCGCGTCAGCGACGAGCCTCAGGGAACGATCCGCGGGAAGGCGCCTCTGAGGCGACCGGCGTGGAACAGGATAGGGCGCGCGCTACACCTGCCCCGCGCGCGTCTTCGCCTGTTCCATGGCGATCTGGTTCACGTGGGCCAGCGCCCGAGCGCCTGACGCTCCTTCGATGGCTTTGACGGCGATGTCTTGGACCTGCTGCTTCGCGTCGTCAAGCTGTTTCTGGAGCGCGGCGATTTGTGCCGTCTGCCGGGCCACATTCTCCTGGAGCGTCTGGATCTGGAACTCAGCCAGACGCCGGTCGGCTTCGCGCTCCTTCGTCATCAGGAGCATCTGCTGTTCGAAGCGCTGCTCGGTCTGCTGAGTCGCCTCGCTCCCTGCCCGCGCTGTTTCCGCCTGAAGCCGGGACGAGAAGCTGCCGACCTCCTGCTGGAGCCGGAGGTGTTCCTCTTCGCGTTCTTTGATCGCTCCTTCCCGTTCCTGCCAGTCCTTCTCCAGTGCTTCCTGCTTTTCACGGTTCTTGTTCTCGAGCGCCCGCATCTCCTCGTCGTACTTGTCTTGCATCTTCTTTCGGTCGAGGATCTTCTTGTACTCGTACTCCTCGGTCTCGCGCTGGCGCTGCTTCTTCAGATTCTCGTCGTACTCTTTCTCGGCGCGTTCGCGCGCTTTGACCTCAGCGTCCCATGCAGCACGCCGGGCTGACACCTCCGCTTCCAACGCCTGTTTCTTCGAGTCATGTTCCTGCACGAGCTGATCGAGCGCCGTCGCCGCGATGTCGATCTTGTGCAGGCGTTGCAGCTCCTCGCTTTCCAGCGCCACCGCCTCACGGATCGTCGCGAGGCGCTGCACCTCTGCGATCAGGTCGTCGGACACCTCGGCCAGTGCTTTCGAGATCTGAACGCTCAGCGCCGAGATACTCTGCGCCACACCTTCGACGGAGAGGCCATCGACCGCGTGTCGAAGCTGCGCCTCTCTGAGCGTGGCGGCCTCTTCCACTTTCGCGTTCCTGCCTTCACGCGTGGCTGCCGCCTCTTCACGGATCTTGAGAAACTCCTGCTGCGCGTCAGCCTTGCTTCGACGCGGGCGCGCTGTTGCTGCTGCTTTTGCCATGGTCCGCTGCCTTCCTGATCCGAAAGAGCGCCTCGAGGCCCGAGATGTCGTGGGGGGGCGGGAGGCGCGAGCCATTATAACCGGCGGCGACCAAAGCCGTTCACATTGAGTATGAATGGCGTCAACCCGCCTGCACACGAACACGAGCGAGCGTCAGAGGCGGGTTAGAATACCCTCGTCCGCGGGTGCCGCGAGGAGGGTTGAGGGAATGCCGCTGTTTCTCTGTCGTTGGCCGAACGGCGATTGCTCGGTTGTGTGGGCACGAAACAAAGAGGACGCGCTCGTGGACCTCGATCAGGTGGGGAACGCCGAAGGCTGCCCGATCAGACAGGTTCGTGCGTTTCAGGTCCATTTTGCCCTGACCGATCGGGGCGAGCTGGCGCTGGAGGGGTTCGGCGAAGGCACGGGAGAGGAGATTGTCTCGTGTGCGTACCCGGTGCTCGACAAGGCGCTCTCAGACGCGTACGGCGACGGCGCCTACGACAGCTATGAGAACCTGCCGCCGGACCGGCGTGCGGCGATCGCGCATGCCGTCGAGCAGGAGCGGGGCCGAATCGAGCTCGATCAGACGCAGATGACGGAACCACTGACCGAGCTCGGACGTGACATCAAGAACCAGACCGACATGCCGACCGTCCTCATCGACCGATTGGTGGGTGAAGGCGCGATGAAAACGCTGAAACACTTCAGAGGCCGCGCCAAGCCCAGCTGATCTCCACGTCGGCCAGGCTCCAGACTTGGAGCGGCGCTGAGGCGGAAGGAAAGCCTGACGCGGTCTCCTTGGCGGCGTCGATGACATTGACGTGTCGCCGTACCGGAGCGAGCCCGCCGCCGC
>CAYHSN010000167.1:0-7197 GCA_964359235.1 uncultured Vicinamibacterales bacterium
CTGATGCCGAACGAGGCGTTGCTCAATGACGTCAATCCGCACCTGATCAACTTCTACAAGTGGCTCAAGCGCGGATTGACGATCGATGTCCGGCTCGAGAACAACCCGACCGTCTTCTACACGCATCGCGCGCGCTTCAACGAACTCCTGCGGCACGGGCGAGAGAACAGCCGCGAGAGCGCGTGCCTGTTCTACTTCTTGAACCGCACAGGCTACAACGGCCTGTGCCGGTTCAACCGAAGCGGCGAGTTCAACGTGCCGTTCGGTCGGTACCACCGCATCAACTACACCCGCGATTTCACGCCGTACCGCGAGGTGTTCGCCGGGTGGAAGTTTCAGATCGGCGATTTCGAAGACCTGGCCCTCGATCGCGATGACTTCGTGTACGCCGATCCCCCCTACGACGTCGAGTTCACCAACTACGCGAAGGAAGGGTTCTCCTGGGAAGACCAGGTTCGGACCGCAGAATGGCTCGCACGACACCGAGGGCCGGTGATACTCGTGAATCAGGCGACAGACAGAATCTGCCGGCTCTACAAGAAGCTCCGGTTTCACCTCGACTTCCTCACGGGCCCGCGTCGCATCTCATGCACTGGCGATCGGACCCCCGTGAAGGAAGTCTTCGCGCTGAAGAACCTGTGAGCGACGGAGGCCTACCGTGACGCCTCCTTCACACCTCACTTCATCTGCGGAAACCCCAGGTTCACGCCGCGGTGCTTCGGGTCTGGCCAGCGCGCGGTGACCACCTTGCCGCGCGTGTAGAAGTGGATCCCCTCGCGCCCGTGCACGTGCGCATCGCCGAAGAGCGACTGCTTCCACCCGCCGAACGAGTAGTACGCCATCGGCACGGGGATCGGCACGTTGACGCCGACCATCCCGACCTGCACCTCGTGCTGGAAGCGCCGCGCGGCGCCGCCGTCGTTGGTGAAGATCGCGACGCCGTTGGCCCAGCGATTGGCGTTGACGAGCGCGAGCGCCTCGTCGTACGTCCCGGCGCGGACGACGCACAGGACGGGGCCGAAGATCTCGTCCTGGTAGATCGTCATGTCGGGCGTGACGCGGTCGAACAGACACGGCCCGAGGAAGAAGCCGCGCTCGTGGCCGGGCACCTTCACCCCGCGGCCGTCCTCGACGAGCTCGGCGCCCTCGGCGGTTCCCTTCTCGACGTACGACACGACGCGCGCGAAGTGCTCGCGTGTGACGAGCGGCCCCATCTCGGCGCCGGGCTCGAGGCCGGGCGCCACTTTGAGGCGACGAATGCGCTCGCGGACGCGCGGCAAGAGCCGCTCGGCCACGTCGCCCACCGCGACCACCACCGACACGGCCATGCAGCGCTGGCCCGTCGATCCGTAGCCGGCGCTCACCGCTGAGTCGGCCGCCAGATCGAGGTCGGCGTCCGGCAGCACGACCATGTGGTTCTTGGCGCCGCCCAGCGCCTGCACGCGCTTGCCGGCACGCGTCCCGGTCTCGTAGACGTAGCGCGCGACCGGCGTCGAGCCGACGAAGCTCACGGCCTGAATGCCGGGATGCGCGAGGATCGCGTCCACCGCGACCTTGTCGCCGTGCACGACGGTGAACACGCCATCGGGCAGCCCGGCCTCCGCCAGCAGACGCGCGCAGAAGATCGAGGCTGAAGGGTCCTTCTCGGACGGCTTGAGGATGAACGCGTTGCCGCAGGCGATCGCGATGGGGTACATCCACATCGGCACCATCGCCGGGAAGTTGAACGGCGTGATGCCGGCCACCACGCCGAGCGGCTGACGGATCGAGAAGCTGTCGACGTCGGTCGAGACGTTCTCCGAGAACTCACCCTTGAGGAGCTGCGGCAGCCCGCAGGCGAATTCCACGACCTCGAGGCCGCGGTTCACCTCGCCGAGCGCGTCCGAGAGAACCTTCCCGTGCTCGCGCGTGAGGATCTCGGCCACCTCGCGTTTGCGGCGCTCGACCAGCTCGCGGAACGCGAACATCACGCGCGCGCGCGAGGCGAGCGACACGTGGCGCCACGTCTCGGCGGCGCGTGAAGCCGCCGCGACCGCCGCATCGACGACTTCGGGGCCGGCGAAGGCCACGCGCGACGTGCGGTCGCCCATGGCGGGGTCGTACAAATCGCCCCAGCGCTCCACCGCGCCGTCCCAGCTCTTCCCGCCGATCCAGTGCGTCACGACACCCAACCGGGTGTCGGCCGCCGTGGATGTCTGTGGCGTCGCCATGGGAATGCTCCTGTCACCAGGTCCGGGCCGAGCAAGCCTGTCCTGAGCCTGTCGAAGGGCAAACGGTGTCGAAGGGCTCGGGCCCCTGCGGCGGATGACGGCGGACCTGAAGGTCCGCCTCTACCAGTCCTCGTGACCCGTCCCCCGTTCCCCGTTCCCCGTTCCTCGTTCCCCGTTCCTCGTCCCTCGTTCCTCGTTCCTACGTCCTTACCGCCCGATCCGTCATTCCCAGCCCGCGGTCGATGATCTCGAGCCCTTCCTCGAGCTGCGCCTCGTTGACGATGAGCGGGGGGTTCGCGAAGAACGTGTTCCAGCGCACGAACGTGTACAGCCCCTGCTCGCGGAAGAACCGTCCGAGCGCGGCCATCTCCCCGGACGTGCCGTTGTACGGCGCCATGGGCTCGTAGGTGCGCCGGTCGCGCACCAGCTCGAAGATGCCGAAGAGCCCGATCGATCGCGTGGCGCCGACCGACGGATGCTTGCGCTCCAGCTCCCTCATGCGCTCGCGCAGGATCGCGCCCATTCGCTGCGTGTTCTCGATCAGGCCTTCGTCTTCGTAGACCGAGAGCGTCGCGAGCGCCGCGGCGCACGCGAGCGTGTGGCTGTTGTAGGTCAAACCGCCGGGGAACGCACGATCCTGGAACGCGCACGCCACGTGCGGCCGCATCCCAACAGCGCCGAGCTGCACGTACGCCGACGTCAGCCCCTTCGCCATGGTCATGATGTCGGGCACCACGCTCCAGTGATCCACGGCGAACCAGCGGCCCGTGCGGCCGAAGCCCGACATCACCTCGTCCGCGATGAGGAGAATGCCGTGGCGATCGCACATGTCGCGCACGCCCTGCATGTACCCATCGGGCGGGATCAGGATCCCGTTGGTGCCTACCACCGGCTCGATGATGAAGGCCGCGATGTTCGCGCCGCCTTCGTATCGAATCACGTCCTCCAGCTCGCGCAGGCTGGCGTCCACCGGCTCGGGATCGCGGCGTCCCCACTTGTGGAAGTCGGGCGCGCGGACGATGCCGGGCAGGCCAGGCTCGGAGGCCCAGCGACGCGGATCGCCGGTGAGCGCGATCGCCCCTGCGGTGCCGCCGTGGTACGAGCGATAGCGCACCAGTATCTTGTGGCGGCCCGTGACGACGCGCGCGATGCGGATGGCGTTCTCGTTCGCCTCGGCGCCGCCGTTCGTGAAGAAAAACGTGTCGATGTCGCCCGGTGTGATCGCGGCGAGCTTCGCGCCCAGTCGCGCGCGCGGCTCGGTGGCCATGAACGGGTTGGCGTACGCGAGCGTCGCCGCCTGCTCCTGGATGGCGCGCACCACCTTCGGGTGCGAGTGCCCGATGTTGGTGCACATCAACTGGCTGTTGAAATCGAGGTAGCGCTTGCCTTCGGGCGTCCAGAAGTAGACGCCCTCGGCGCGCGCGACCGGGATCGGATCGACCTTCGACTGCACCGACCACTCGTAAATGGTGTGGCGCCGGCACAGGGCGACGATTTCCTCGCCGGTCATCGACGTCGCGGATGGGGTCACGGTCATGCGTGGGCCTCGCAGCGGGCATCGGGCAGCCCTGAAGGGCTGCGCTACAGTCAGAGGCAGCCCTGAAGGGCTGCGCTACAGTCAGAGGCAGCCCTGAAGGGCTGCGCCACAGTCAGAGGCAGCCCTGAAGGGCTGCGCCACAGTCAGAGGCAGCCCTGAAGGGCTGCGCTACATCTGTGGCGCCTGGCTCAGATCGACCTGCGGGGTCCCGCGCATGAGCGCGGCGTAGATCACGAACGCCACCCCGAAGCCGACGAACCAAGCGTAATCGTACAGCACGCGCAACGGCGGGACCAGCAGTCCGACGAGCGCCGCCACGACACCCGCCGCGAGCGC
The DNA here is from genome assembly GCA_964359235.1 of uncultured Vicinamibacterales bacterium. Classification (GTDB taxonomy): domain Bacteria; phylum Acidobacteriota; class Vicinamibacteria; order Vicinamibacterales; family JAHECP01; genus CAYHSN01. The sequence goes on from CAYHSN010000167.1 coordinate 4,084, forward strand.
GACGAGCGCCTTTGGGTTCCAGCGTCCGTACATGCCGTCGCTGGAGTACAGGTCGGCCAGCGCCAGGCGCGCGCGGCGCACCACCCAGTAGTCGGCCACGAACACGCCGGCCACGGGCCCGAGGAAGGCCGAATACGTGATGAGCCAGCCGATGTAGCGGTCGGCGTTCTCGATGAGCTTCCACGGCATGATGGCGATGCCGATGACCCCGGTGAGAATCCCGCCGCGCGCGAAGTCGATGCGCGCCGGCCACAGGTTCGCGAAGCCGTTGGCGGGCGCGACCACGTTGGCCGCCACGTTGGTTGTCAGCGTCGCGATGAGCAGCGCGAAGAGCGAGATCAGGACGGCGACCGGGCTCTCGATCTTCGACAGCAGTTGCACGGGATCCCAGATCGGCTCGCCGAAGATGACGGCCGAGGCCGACGTGACCGCCACGCCGATGAACGCGAAGAGCGTCATCGTCGTCGGCAGCCCGAGGATCTGCCCCCACACCTGCGCCTTCTGGTTGCGCGCGAACCGCGAGAGGTCGGGGATGTTGAGCGCGAGCGTCGCCCAGAAGCCCACCATCGCCGTGAGCGACGGCACGAAGAACGCGAGGAATTCACCTGTCGTCTGGAACTTGCTCGGCCGGTCGAGGATCGGCCCGAGCCCGCCGGCGCGCATCGTGGCCCAGCCAAGCAGCGCCAGGCCGGCGACGATCAGGAACGGCGCGGCCCAGGCCTCGAGGAACTTGATCGACTCACTGCCGCGCACGACGATGTACATGTTCCAGAGCCAGAAGACGGCGAAGCCGAGGAACATGGCGTAGGGCGGCTCCCACTGCGGGAGGGCGACCTTGAGCATCATGTAGATGGCCTGGCCGCCGATCCAGGTCTGGATGCCGAACCAGCCGCAGGCCACCACCGCGCGCAGCAGGGCGGGCACGTTCGAGCCGCGCACACCGAACGAGGCTCGCGCGAGCACCGGGAACGGAATGCCGAAGCGCGTGCCCGCGTGCGCGATGAGCACCATCGGGACGCACACGATCAGGTTGCCCAGCATGATCGTGACGACGGCCTGCGCCCAGTTCATGCCGCCGCCCACGAGGCTGGCCGCGAGCATGTAGGTCGGGATGCAGACCGAGAGGCCAACCCACAGCGAGGCGACGTGATACGTGGTCCAGGTGCGTTGCGCGATGCGGGTGGGTACGAGGTCGGCGTTCGACAGGGCCGGATCGTCGGGCGGCTGGCTCAGCTCGTACAGCTCACCATCCGCCTTGCGCATCCCTCGCGTGCGATGCGCTCCCCCGGTTCCTGCGTGCATCGGCTCACTCGCAGTCGTCAGTCAGTCGTCAGTTATCAGAGCCTGTGAATCATTCAGCTATCAGCCGTCAGCTATCAGCCATCAGTGCGTGCCCGCCTCCAGAAACCACCGGGATTCGTGTGACTGGCGCTGAAAGCTGAGAGCTGAAAGCTGAGAGCCGGTGATTTCTTCACAGCCTCTCAGTTGCCAGTTGTCAGTTCTTCAGCCCCTGCTATGGCACGAGCGGCGGCCCGGGTTGACGCTTGATGAACTCGCCTCGCCCGGCGCGTCCCTTGAACGTTCCGTGATCGACGATCACGTCGCCGCGTGAGAGCACCATCGCCGGCGCCCCCTTCACGACGCGTCCCTCGTACGGGTTGTAGTCCACGCGCATGTGGTGGGTCTTCACCGAGAGCGTCACTTCTTTCTCAGGATCCCACAGCACCAGATCGCCGTCGGATCCCACGGCAACCGTGCCTTTGCGCGGCCAGAGGCCGAACATCTTCGCGGGGTTGGTGGACACGACCTCGACGAAGCGGTGTGCGTCGATGCGGCCCTTCCGCACGCCTTCCCACAGGAGCATCAGACGCGTCTCGATGCCCGGCACGCCGTTGGGAATCTTCGAGAAGTCGTCTCTGCCGAGCTGCTTCTGTGGCGGCTCGTTCATGCAGAACGGGCAATGATCGGTGGACACCACCTGCAGATCGTTCTTGCGGATGCCCTTCCAGAGAACGTCCTGGTGCCACTTCTCGCGCAGCGGCGGCGACATCACGTACTTGGCGCCTTCAAAGCCCTCGCGCTCGTAATCGTCGTACGAAAGGAACAAGTACTGCGGACACGTCTCGGCATACGCCGGCAGGCCCAGGTCGCGCGCCTGCTTCACCTGCTCGAGCGCGTCGGCGCACGAGAGGTGGACGATGTAGATCGGCACGCCGGCCATCTCGGCGAGCGCGATGGCGCGCCCGGTGGCCTCGCCTTCGGTGCGCGTGGGGCGCGTGAGCGCGTGGTACTTCGGCGCGTTCTGGCCCTTGCGCAGCGCCTCCTTCACGAGCGTGTCGATGACGCCGCCGTTCTCGGCGTGCATGCAGATGAGCCCGCCGTTCTCGCGCGTCCTGAGCAGCGCCTTGAAGATCGTGGCGTCGTCCACCATGAAGACGCCCGGGTACGCCATGAAGAGCTTGAACGAGGTGATGCCGTCGTGACGCGCCATCCGGTCCATATCACCGCTCACCTGGTCGGTGAGCTCGCGGACGATCATGTGAAACGCGTAGTCGATGACGGACTTCCCCTGCGCGCGGCCCATCCAGGTCTCGAACGCCGGATACAGCCCCTTGCCGAAATCCTGGATCGCGAAGTCGATGAGCGTCGTCGTGCCGCCGTGGGCGGCGGCGATCGTGCCGGTCTGGAAGTCGTCGGCCGAGGTCGTGCCGCCAAACGGCATGTCGAGGTGCGTGTGCACGTCGATGCCGCCTGGCATCACCAGTGTGCCCGACGCGTCCACGACCGTGTCGGCGCCGAGACTGAGCCCGCGGCCGATGAGGGTGATGACGCCCTTGTCGATGTAGATGTCCGCCTCGTAGCGATCCGAGGCGGTGACGATGGTCCCGTTCTTGACGAGTGTCGTGCTCATGATGGTCCCGCCATTTCTCGTCTCACCATTCCTCGCGCCATCATTCGTCGCGCCATCATTCGTAGTGTCCGGCTTTAGCCGGACCCGAAAAGGTCCGCCCGAAGGGGGTCCGCCTGAAGGCGGACACTACGGGGAGATCAGCCCTTGCCCACGGGTCCGGCGTAGCCTTCCTGCGGTTCGTACCCGCCCTGGTAGTCGGCGCG
>CAYHSN010000168.1:0-7144 GCA_964359235.1 uncultured Vicinamibacterales bacterium
GTCTGGCCCATCAGCCCGCACCCTACCTCGCGCAGCGCTCGCCGCATCTCATCGAGCGTGAGATCCGTGCGGAATCCGGGGATCGCCTCGAGCTTGTCGAGCGTGCCGCCCGTGTGGCCGAGCGCGCGCCCCGACATCATCGGCACGAGCACGCCGCAGGCGGCCACGAGCGGCGCCAGCACGATCGAGGTCTTGTCGCCGACGCCCCCGGTGCTGTGCTTGTCGACCTTCGCGCCCGCGAAGTCCGTGAGATCGATGCGCACACCGGACCGCACCATCGCGTCGGTCAGCCAACTGGTCTCCTCGGCTGACATGTCGCGCAGCACGACGGCCATGAGGAGCGCCGAGATCTGATAGTCCGGCCAGGCGCCGCTCGTGACGCCGGCGACGAAGTACTCGATTTCCTCCCGGCTGAGGGCGCCGCCGTCTCGTTTTGTGCGGATAAGGTCGACCGGCCGCATGAAGCCGCCAGTATAGACGAGTTTTTGCTAGAATTTCGGGGGTCAGGCACCGCGATGGCTGAAGCCACCCTTTCGCCCGAGCTTCTGCGCAGCGTCGAACGGCTGGCGCGAACCCTGCTGGCGGCCGGTCGCGCCGTCACGCTGTACCCGCCCGAGCATCCGGCCGTCGGCGCTTCGCTCACCCGATTGCAGAACTCGGTCAAGGAGGCGACGGGCGGCGTCGCGTTGACGCTCGGCGTGACGCCCACCACGTTTCTCGTCGAAGGCGCGGCCGCGGGATCCGGCGAAGGTCCCGTCGCCGAAGCGGCCGCGCTCCTGCACAACCACGACCTTCTCGAGGTCACGTTCACGGGCGACACGCCGAGGGCCGCGCTGACCGCGTTCCTGACGCTCCTCGGCACGGATCCCGAGCAACTCCGCACCGACGGCGGTCCGGCGGCGGTGTGGGTCCGGGGCGGACACACCGCGATCGCGATCGAGCAGGTCGACTACCAGAAGGTCCTCGAGGATCGCGAGTCGAGGCGCACGCCGTCGACCCGCGACGACCTCTGGCGATCGATCGTCCGCGCGGTCAGCGAGCGGCACAAGACGCTCGACGAGGCGGCCCAGCGGCGCCTGCTCGAAATCGCCGGCGACGCCGACGCGATCGGGGAACTCACCGGCGACGTCCTCGCGCCGGCCCGCACGCCCGACGGCTCGCCGATGATCACGACGCAGGCGGCTGCCGTGCTCGCGGCGTACCGGCATCTGTCGAGCATCGTCTCGGTGCTGGCGCCCGAGCGGCGTGACGAGGTGATGCGCAACCTGGCGAACGCCACCGCGCGCCTCGATCCGCGCGTCGTGATGCAGGTCCTCACGAGCGAGGACGACCCCGGCGGGGGCGGCGCCGGTGTCGTCACCGGCATCGTCAACGCATTCGACGACGTCAAGGTGGCGCAACTGCTCGCGACCACGCTCGCGATCGACGGCCAGGCTTCGCAGCGGCTCGCCGAGGTGTTCGACACGATTGCGCCCGACGCGGAGCGCAAGCAGCGCGTGCTGCGGCTCACGCGCACGTTGCTCAAGGACACCGATTTCGGCCAGCGGAACCAGTTCGAGTCGCTCTGGGGGTCGATGGAAGAGCTGCTGCTCACCTACAACGAGCGGCCGTTTGTCGGCGCGGCCTACCGCGAGTCGCTCGACCAGGCCGGCGCGCGCGCCGAGACCATGGCCGCCGCCGACCTGCCGCTGGAGACGCTCGAGTGGGTGCACACCCTCGGGCAGGAGAACGTGCGGCGGCTGTCGGTGACGCTGCTGATCGATCTGCTGAACCTCGAGAAGGACCCGGACCGCGCGACCGAGGTCGCGAACGACGTGGCCACGATCGCCGAGGATCTCCTGATGTCCGGCGACTATGACCAGGCGTTGCGGGTGGTGAAGGCGCTCGGCGCCAGGGTCGCCGATCCGGGCGCCGTGACGTCGAAGCCGTCCCGGCTCGCGCTCGAGCACGTCGCCGTCACGCCGGCCATGCGCGAGGCGGCCGATCTGTTCGGCGACTTGGACGACACGCAGACGGAACAGTACAGCGAGATCTGCCGGCAGATCGGACCCTCGTCGACCGACGCGCTGCTGCCGTTGCTGTCGGTCGAACCACTGACCCGCGGGCGATCGCGGGCGACGGAGATCGTGGCCGGAATGGGTGCGCCGGTCGTGAGCCGACTGCAGCGCCTCGTGTCGAGCGACAAGTGGTACGCGCAGCGCAACGCCGCGGAGCTGCTGGGCCGCATCGGCACACCCGACGCGGTGCCCTTGCTGCAGCCGCTCCTGCGCGGCACCGACCCGCGCGTCGCGCGCGAGGCGGTGCGCGCGCTCTCGCACATCGACGACCCGTCGGCCGCGCGCGCGGTGCACACGGTGCTGCGCACCTCCACGGGCGACATGCGACAGGCGGTTGTCACGGCGCTGGTGGCCGCCCGCGATCCCCGCGTCGTGCCGGTGCTGCTGCGCATTCTGAACGAGAGCGAGCCGCTCCGCAGCGACCACCCGATCGTGCTCGACACCCTCGCCGCGCTGGGCACACTCGGACAGGACTCGGCCATCGCCGACATCGCCCGGCTGATGCGGCGCCGGAGCGTGTTCGCGCGCAAGAAGGTCCGCGCGATCAAGCAGGGTGCGCTCGACGCGCTGCGCGCGATTGGCACTTCGAAGGCCGCGGCCGCGATTCAGGAGGCGGCGACCACCGGCGACCGGATGCTGCGCCGGATGGCGCGCGGGATGACGGCATGAGCGACCTCGCCAAGGCGGAAGAACTCGTCCGGCGGCTCGCGGCGGCGGCGCGAGGCGCCTCGTTGTACAGGGCGGACCATCCGCTGGTCCGGCGCGGCGTGGACGCCCTCGCCACGCTCTGCACCGACCGGCTGCAGCGCGGCGACTCCATCGTCATCGGCTTCGTGGGAGACGACGTCGTCGTCGACGGCGCGCGGCTGATGAAGTCGGCGTCGTTGCTCGCGGGCTTCGCGCGCGACCTGCGGGAGCGCGAGATCGAGAAGATCGTCATCGCCCGCGGCGTTACGCGGGACGACGTGCACGCCTTCGTCGTCGAGCTCGCCGATCGGGCCTCGCCCGTGCCGCTCGTCGCCCGCCTTGAGCAACGCGGTCTCCGCCGGATCGCCGTCGGCCGCATCGTCGTCGCCGAGGACGGGGAGGAATCGGCCGGCATCGCAGCGGCGCGCAAGGTGTACGGCAGCGCCATGCAGACGGCCGAGGCGCTGTGGGACGCCGCGAAGGCCGGCGACCAGCCCGATCCGGACGCTGCGCGCCGCATCATCGACAGTCTCGCCAAGCTAGTCACACAGGACCGGACGTCGCTCATGGCCCTGACGGCGCTGAAGAAGTACGACAACTACACGTTCACCCACATGGTGAACGTATCGGTGCTTTCGATGGCGCAGGCCCGGACGCTGAACCTCGAAGGCGCGATGCTGCGCGAGTTCGGCTTCGCGGCGCTCATGCACGACATCGGCAAGGTGCACACGCCGCTCGAGGTGCTGAACAAGCCCGACAAGCTGACGAAGGATGAGTTCGAGATCATGAAGCGGCATGTCATCGACGGCGCCCAGATCCTGCGCCGGACGCCCGAGATGCCCGCTCTGGCGCCCGTGGTCGCCTTCGAGCACCACCTCCGGCAGGACCTCTCGGGCTACCCGGAGCACGTCGGCCACCGCGACCTGAACCTGTGCACGATGATCGTCATGATCGCGGACGTCTACGACGCGCTCCGGAGCAACCGCGTGTACCGCGAGGGCTTGGCGACCGATCGCATCAAGGCGATCATGGCGAAGCAGGGCAGCAACGAGTTCAACGGCAAGCTGCTGCGCCGGTTTGTGAACCTGATAGGCATGTATCCGGTCGGCACGCTCGTGCGGCTGAGCACCGAGGAAATCGGCGTCGTCACGCACGAACACCCGAGCGATCCGTTCCGCCCGCAGGTCAAGGTGCTCCTCGACGCGCAGGGCCAGCACCTCGAGGAGGCGCTACTCATCAACACGTGGGAGCGCGACACGCGAGGCGAGTTCTCCCGGGCGGTCGTCGAAGCGGTCGATCCGGACCAGGTCTCGATCGATCCAACCGCGCACATGTGACACCGGCATGACGCAGCCCACCAAACCGCTCGTGGTCGACGCCGCGCAGGCCGCGCGGCTGACCGAGTTCGCCCGGTCGTGCAAGGCCGCGGCGCGCGCCGTCTCGCTGTATCCCGGCGCGCACCCGGCGATCCGGCACACCCTCGGCAAGCTGGTCGAGAGCGCGGGGCGCGCGACGGCCAACGGCGCGGTCCACCTGCGTGTGCAAACCGGTACGATCCTGGTCGGCAGCGCGAAGCTCGACAAGCCGGATCAGGCCGTCGACGAGCTGGCCGATCTGCTGCACCGCCACTTCATCGGCGGGCTGGTGCTGCACGCAGGCACCGACGCCGACTCCTGGCGCGCCTTGCTGCAACTGCTCGCCCGGACCCCCGATGAGGTCCGCGCCGACGGCGGCATCGCGCACCTCTGGGCGACGGCAGGCGGACCGAGCATCGAGATCCAGGAGATCGACTACGCGGAGGTACTGCGCGAGCGCGCGGCGGGCGCGGCGGGCATGGACGACGTGATCGCGGCCTGCATCCGGGGTATGGCGCTCGCCGAGTGGGACGAACACGCGCGGCAGGCACTCGTCGCCTTGTTGGCCGATCCGGAGCGCCTCGCCGAACTCACCGCCCGACTCGCCGAGAAAATGGCGGGCGAGAACGCCGAGGCGCGCAGCGCAGTGTTCCTCACGCTGCTGCGCCGCGTCGCCGAACAGCTCGCCACGACCGCGCCGGACATGGTCGACGCCACATTCCAGCGGTTCGCCAAGGCCGCGGGCGGCCTGCCGGTCGACACCCTCGCCCACCTGCTCGGCCAGCGGCACACCGCGAATGCGATGGCCGGCGGCCTGAACGTCGTCGGCGCCGTCGTCGAACGCATGACGGACGAGACGATCGCCGACTTCGTCGCCGGGTCGGTCATCGCGGAGCACGGCGCCAGCGCGCGGCTCGCCGAGGCGTTCGAGGCGCTCGTGCCCGAGATCGACCGCAAACGGCAATTGCTCTCGCTGGCCGAGCAGAAGGTCTCCGAGTCGGCGCTCGGTCAGGAAGAGGCGTTCGAGGATCTGTGGGGCAGGGTCGAGGACATGCTCACCTCCTACAACGACCAGCCGTTTGTGTCGGACGAGTACGGCCGCGAACTGACGACCGCCCGCACGAACGCGATCGACGTCGAACAGACCAACGACGACCCGCCCGAGCGCGTGTCCGGCTGGCTCACGACGGTGAGCGACTCGGCGCTGCGCAACCTCGACGTGCAGCTCCTGCTCGACCTGCTGACGATCGAGCCCGACCCGGCGCGCTGGCGCGATGTGGCCGACACGGTGGTGGGACACGCCGACGATCTCGCGCGCGCCGGATTGCAGGACGTGGCCTGGCAACTGGCCGAACGGGTGGCCGACGAAGTGACGGCCGGCCACGACGCGGCACGGCGGCAGCACGCGGAGAACGCCCTCGAACGGCTGGGCCGCGGCCCGTTTCTCCGCCAGGCGGCCGCCGGCGCGCGGGGCGCCGACGAGACCGCCCACGCCCGGTTCACGCGCATGTGCCACGCGATCGGACCGCTGGCGATCCCGACGCTGGCCGAAGTGCTGGCCGGCGAGCAGGACGCGACGGCGCGACGCCGGCTGCGTGAGACGCTCGTCGGTTTCGGCCCACGCGGGCGCGACGCCGTCCAACAGCTCATGAGCGCGGCGAGCTGGGAAGTCCGCCGCACCGCGGCGTACCTCTTGCGCGAGTTTGGCGGCACGGAGTCTCTCGCCGAGCTCGAGCCGCTCCTGAGCGATTCGGAGCCGCTCGTCCAGCGCGAAGCGATCAACGCGCTCGCGCTGAACGGCAACGAGGTCGCCTACGCGATGCTCCTCAACGTGCTCTCGACGGGCGCCGCGCGCGTGCGCGAGACGCTCGAGCACGAGCTCCGCACGATGCGCGACGCGCGCGCGGCCCCGCTCTTCTGCTATCTGATGAAGCACATCGACCGGCGCGGGCAGCGGCCGCTCTACGAATCGTCGATCGAAGCGCTCGGCGCCTTTGGCGGCCCGGAGGCCATCGACGCGCTCGAGCACGCGCTCCACCAGGGCGACTGGTGGGCGCCGTTCCGCACGCGGGCGCTGAGGCAAGCGGCCGCCAAGGCCCTGCGCCGCGTCGGCACGCCGGACGCCACCGAGGCGCTCAGGCGCGCCGCCGAGCGCGGCCCGCGCGGTGTCCGCGCAGCCGCACGGCGCGCGTCGGGCGCATGACCGGAGGTTGACCCGTGACGCAGCCCCTCGCCCGACCGCTTCTGCTCGAGGAACTGATCCGGCGTTTCGCTTCCGCCGTGCGCGGCTCGCAGCTCTACAGCCCGGACCATCCGCTCGTCGGCCGCAACATCGAGGCGCTCCGCGAAGCGATCGCGCAGCTCCACGGCGAGCACCCGGCCATCACCATCGGCCTGGTCGGCAAGGAGGTCGTGGTCGCCGACACACCACTCGCGCGCGCCAGCTCGACGATGGGCGAGCTCATCAGCCGCTTGAAGGCGAACAAGATCGAGCGGATCACGTTCGAGAAGGGCGTCACGGCGGCCGAGCTCACGGACTTCACGCGGGCGCTCGGCGCGTTGTCGCCTCGTCCCGAACCAAACGCAGAACCGCCGGAGACCCGGTGGAACTTCCCGCACGTTCGCGTGGGACGCATCTCGGCGGACGAGGAGGCCCGGACCGACGGCATCTCGAGCGACATGGAGACGATCCGTCGCTTGTACAACGAGGCGGTCGCCGCGTCGGAAACCACCTGGGACGCGGCGCTCACCGAGGGCATGCCGGACGTGGCCGCGTCGCGCAAGGTCGTCGACAGCCTCGCCGACGCCGTCACGCAGAACCGCACGGCGCTCGTGGCGCTGACGGCGATGAAGAACTACGACAACTACACGTTCACGCACATGGTGAACGTGTCGATCCTGACGATGGCCCAGGCGCGGGCGCTCGGGATCGAAGGGCGGCTGCTGCGCGAGTTCGGGTTGTCGGCGCTCATGCACGACATCGGCAAGGTGCGGACGCCGAAGGACATCCTCAACAAGCCGTCCAAGCTGACCGACGACGAGTTC
>CAYHSN010000169.1:0-7132 GCA_964359235.1 uncultured Vicinamibacterales bacterium
ACCACGGAAGGACCACGGAAGGACCACGGAAGGACCACGGAAGGGCCACGGAAGGACCACGGAAGGACCACGGAAGGCGCAGCGCGCGCCTGATCGCGGTGTTCAGCGCGGCCTCCGTCCTCTCCAGGGTCGTCCGCCCCGCGCCTGATCCGCCGCGCCGCGGGCCGCGCGGCGCTCGGCGTTGGTCCTGGCCCGGCCGCGCTCCTCGGCCTTCCTGGCGCGGATCGCCGCGATGCGCTCGGCCTGCGGCACTTCGAGGCGCGCTTCCGGCCGCGCGTTGTAGTCGAAGTCGGGGACGATCACGCGCGGCAGCCGTTTGCCGATGGCCCGCTCGATTGCCCGGAGATCGCCCTCCTCGTCCGGCGAGACGAAGGTGAAGGCGTCGCCCGTCGCCTCGGCGCGCGCGGTGCGGCCGACGCGGTGCACGTACGCCTCGGGCGCCGGCGGCACATCGAAGTTCACGACGTGGCCGAGCGACTCGATGTCGATCCCCCGCGCGGCGATATCGGTCGCGACCAGCACGCGGAACTGCCCGCTCTTGAAGCCGGCGAGCGCCGCGGTTCGCTGGGGCTGGGACCGGTTGCCGTGGATCCGCTCGGCCTTCACGCCGTGCCGCACCAGGTACTTCGCCAGGCGGTCGGTCCGGTGCTTCGTGCGGGTGAAGACGAGCGCGTCCTGTATGTCTCCCCGCTGGAGCAACGCGACGAGCAGCGCCGGCTTGAGTTCCCGCGACACCGGGTACACGGCCTGCGTGATCCCGACCGCCGGCGCCGGCTGACGTCCGAGGTTGATCGTCGCCGGCGCGTGCAGCATCTCGCGCGTGAGCGTCTCGATCGGCGCGGGTATGGTGGCGCTGAAAAGGAGAGTCTGCCGGCGCGCCGGCAGATGGCGCAGGACGCGGCGGATGTCCGGCAAAAAGCCCATGTCGAGCATCCGGTCCGCCTCGTCCAGCACGAGGTACTCGAGCGCGCGGAGCTTCGCATACGGGAATCTGAAGTGGTCGAGCAGGCGGCCGGGCGTGGCGATGAGCACGTCCACGCCGCTTCGCAACGCGTGTTCCTGCGGTCCCATCCCGACGCCACCGAAGATCGCCGCGCCGGTGATCGGCGTGTGCACCGCCAGGTCGTTCAGGTCCTCGAGGATCTGCGCCGCCAGCTCGCGCGTGGGCGTGAGCACGAGGGCCCGCGTGGTGCCGCGGGGCTTGTCGAGCAACCGGTGAAGCATCGGCAGAAGGAACGCCGCGGTCTTGCCGCTTCCGGTCATCGCGCAGGCGAGCACGTCACGCCCCGCGAGCGCCGGCGGGATGGCGTCAGCCTGGATCGGCGTCGGGCGTAGAAAGCCGAGTTCCTTGACGCCCTTGAGAAGGCTCGGATGAAGCTTCAGGGTGCTGAATGGCATGGCCTCACAGTATACGCGCCTCAACAGGCGGCTGGTGACGGCGCTGGCGGGGTCATCCGATCAGATCGACTCGGCGTGCAGCTCGGCGGCGATCCGCTCGATGGTCACCTGGGTCGCCGCCTCGACCGCCGGCGAGAGGCGCGCGCGGCGCGCAAAAGACTGACCCTCGATTCCGAAGACGGTGATTTCGGCGGGCAGCAGATCGAGCGCGCGGCCCAGCTCGATCGCGCTGGTGATCCCGAGCGCGTGCGTGGAGGCGCAGCGAAAGACGCCGGCAGGCAGCGGCGCCGACCGCGCGTCGAAGCGATGGATGGTGCCGGGCTCGGCGCCCGATTGCGCCGCGTCGACGACGATGAGGCTCCGGGCGGTCCGCAGGAGATCGATCAGACCGAACGCGTCGAGGCCCAGCTCCGCCACGCGCACGCCCGGCCCGACGCGATCCTTCAACGCCCGCGCCACCGCCAGCCCCGCGCCATCGTCCCCGCACGCGTCGTTGCCCACGCCGATGATTAATGTGTCGTGCATGTCTCAGGCAGCCTTGAAGGGCTGCGCGACTCCCCCCTGTCTATTCTCAGCCTGAGAAAGTGCGTCGCGCAGGAGATACACGGATCGTAGTTCCGAATCGCCTGCTCGCACTGCCACTGGAGCTGATCGTCCGGGAGATGCAGATGCCGCTCGACGAAGAGCCGCAGGTCCGACTCGATGCTCTTCTGGTTCTGCGCCGTCGGCGGCATGATGCGCGCGGTCAGGATCGAGCCGTCCGATGCGAGCGCGTAACCATGATAGAGGATACCACGGGGCGCCTCAGTGCAGCCGTGGCCGGTCGCGGCGAACGGGACGACCTCGGCCGCGGGCGGCTCGGGCGGTGCGTAGCGCCTGATGAGGCACACGGCCTCTTCGCACGCGTAGAGGAGCTCGACCGCGCGGACGAGGATGCTCTGGAACGGATTGCGGCAGACCGGGCCGAGGCCGGCCGCGCGCGCGGCGTCCTGCGCGAGCGGCGAGAGGCGATCGAAGTTCAGGCTGTAGCGGGCGAGCGGACCGACGTGGTACGCCCCGACGCCGCGCATGACCGAGTGCAGCGCGTTCGAGTGTTCGAGGTGCTGCTCGATGAAGTGCTCGTCGAACTCGCGCGCCGGAATGTCGAGGCCGCTCGACGAGACGATCCGGCCTTCGGCCATCGCGTACTCGGTCGGGTGCCGCAGCGCCACGAACTCGTAGTCGAACTCGAACTCGGGCATCGGCAGCGTCGCCAGCCACCGGACGGCCTCGGCCGAGCGATCCCGCGCGCGCTCCAGCGTGTCGACGAGCGCGCGCAGCGCCTGCGGGCGCGGCGACTGGTAGAACCCGCCGACCCGCACGTTGATCGGATGGATCTCACGCCCGCCGATTACGCTCACCAGTGCGTTGCCGGTCTTCTTGATGTCCAGGGCTCTCAACACGACCTCGCGATGGTCCTGCGCCATCCGGATCGCGTCCTCGTAGCCGAGGAAATCGGGCGCGTGGAGCATGAAGATGTGCAGGGCGTGGCTCTCGATCCACTCGCCGCAGTAGAGCAGGCGCCTGAGCGCGCGCACGCGGTCGTCGACGGTGACGTCCAGCGCGTCTTCCATCGCCTGCACCGCGCTCATCTGATAGGCGACCGGGCAGATGCCGCAGATTCGCGCCGTGATGTCGGGCGCCTCCGAGAACCGCCGGCCGCGCAGCAAGCCCTCGAAGAAGCGCGGCGGCTCGTAGATGCGGAGTTTCACATCCGACACCTTGCCGCGCGCGACCTTCACGTAGAGCGCGCCTTCGCCCTCCACCCGCGCCAGCGTGGGCACGTCGATCGTGCGCGTCTTACCGGCCATGGTCGGCCTTTCCTTCGAGCGCCTGGCTCGCCTGTCGGAACGGCTCGGCCCACGCGTTGTACGTCCTGAGCGCGAGCACCTGCGCGGCCCCGTCCACGCCAAGCGCGGCCCACACCTGGCCGAGCGACCCGAGATTCGGCGACTCCATCGGCCCGAAGCACCCGTAGCAGCCGCGGTTGTATGCCGGGCAGATCGCGCCGCACCCGGCGTGCGTCACGGGCCCGAGACAGGGGATCGCCTGCGCCACCGTCACGCACGGCGTCCCGCGCATCTTGCACTCGATGCACACGCTGTGCGATGAGATGTTCGGACGCCGCCCGTGCAGGAGCGCCAGCAGCACCTCGACGAGCTGGCGCTTGTTGATCGGACACCCGCGCAGCTCGACGTCCACCTTCACGTAGTGCGCGATCGGCAGCGACCGGTCGAGCGTGTCGATGTAGTCCGGCCGCGGATAGACGATGGTGAGGAAGTCGCGGACGTCCGTGAAGTTGCGGAGCGCCTGGATGCCGCCGGCCGTGGCGCACGCGCCGATCGTGACGAGGCGCTTCGAGGACTTCCGCACTTCCAGAATGCGTTCCGCGTCGTGCGGCGTCGTCACGGATCCTTCGACGAGCGAGATGTCGTATGGCCCGCGCACGACGGCGCGCGTCGCCTCCGGGAAGTACGCGATCTCGATCGCGCCGGCGACCGCGAGCAGCTCGTCTTCGCAGTCGAGCAGGCTCAACTGACACCCGTCGCAGGACGCGAACTTCCAGACGGCGAGCTTGGGCTTCTTCGTGCTCGCGGGCATCAGAGTTCCCGAATCGTGAGGAGCGGCTCGACGCGTGGCAGCGCGAACACCGGGCCGTCCGTGCACACGAAATGCGGGCCGAACTGGCAGTGTCCGCACAGGCCGACGCCGCACGTCATGTTCCGCTCCATCGAGATGTGGATGTCGGCCGGCGCCACGCCGCGGCGCTGCAGCTCGACCGCCGTGTACCGCATCATGACCTCAGGGCCGCAGACGAACGCCACGGCGTTCTTCGGATCGAACGGCGCGCGCGCGACGAGCGTCGTCACGAACCCGACGTTGCCGCGCCAGCCGCGTGCGGCCGCGTCGACCGTCACCTGGACGTCCACGTCCAGCCGCGCTCGCCACCGCTCGAGCTCCTTCGCATAGAGGAGGTCCTGCGGCGTCCGCGAGCCGTACAGCAGCACGAGCCGCCCGTGCCGGCTGCGGTGAGCGAGCACCTGATAGACGATGGGACGCACGGGCGCCAGGCCGATGCCCCCGGCGACGATCACGACGTCGCGGCCGTGCGCCTCGTCCACGGGCCACGCCGTGCCGAACGGGCCGCGCACGCCGACGGCGTCACCTTTCTTCAGCGCGCACAGCGCTTCGGTCACCGCGCCGACCGCGCGCACCGTGTGCACGAGCTTCTCCGGTTTGGTCGGATCGCCGCTGATCGCGATCGGCACCTCGCCGATGCCGAAGACGTAGAGCATGTTGAACTGGCCGGCGCCGAAGTGGAACCCGGTGCCGGCGTCGATCGCCGAGAGGTCGAGCGTGAAGGTGTCGCTCGTCTCGCGCCGAACCCGATCGACACGACAGCGCGACGGCGCCAGCGCCGCCGCGGGATCGACCGCGGCACGGACCCTGGCGGCGTCGCCCGCGTTACCTCCGTTGTACCGTTCCATAGACGTCCAGGAGCTGAAGTCGCGCCGAGTCGAGGCGCGCCACCGCGACCTGCGCGAAGCGCTTCATGAAGTCGTACCCCATGGCCGGGTCGTTCTCGCACTTGGTGCGCAGGCACAACCCGTCGAACGCCACGGCGCGCGTCACCTCGACCGCCCGGGCGTCGAACATCCAGCGGTAGGGCGGGAAGATCCACGACCAGCCGAACACCTCACCCTCGCTGAGCGTGTGCAGCGTCACCGGCCCGCGGCCCGGCACGAACATCTCGAGCGTCACCTTGCCGTGGCGGATCGCGTAGAACTCGTTGGCTTCCTGGCCTTCGCGATTGATGTACTGGCCCGGCGTGAACTGCACGTTCCGCCCGCAGCCGGCGAGGAGCGCGAGGTACTCGGGCGGCATGCCCTGAAAGTACAGATGTTCCCCGAGCAGGCCCTCAATCGTCTTCATGCTGACCTCCTGCCACCTGCGCCGATTCGTCCCCACCGCGCTCGCTCGCGCGAATCGCCTGCGCCTCTTCCGTCAGGTCGATGCCGGCCGGGCACCACGTGATGCACCGGCCGCACCCGACGCAGCCGGACGTGCCGAACTGATCGACCCAGGTCGCCAGCTTGTGCGTCATCCACTGGCGGTACCGCGAGCGGATGGACGAGCGCACGTGGCCGCCGTGGATGTACGAAAACTCCTGCGTGAAACACGAGTCCCACCGCCGGTGACGCTCGGCCTGCCGGCCGGTGAGATCGGTCGTCTCCTCGACCGTGCTGCAGAAGCAGGTCGGGCAGACCATCGTGCAGTTCGCGCACGCCAGGCACCGCGCGGCCACCTGATCCCAGCGGGGATGATCGAGGTTGCGCGTCAGGAGATCGCGCAGGCCGCCGGTGTCGAGCTGCCGTCCCATCTGGCCGGCCGTCTGCGCCGCCTGGCGATCGGCGGCGGCGAGATCCTGCGTGGTCGCGTCGCGCCCGGCGACCTCTTTCAGCACAGCGGTCCCGCGATCCGTGCCCACCTCGATCAGGAACTCGTGCCGGCCGTCCTCGAGGAACTCGGTGAGCGCCAGATCGTAGCCAGCCGCGGCGCGCGGGCCGGTGTGCATCGACACGCAGAAGCACGTGCCGCCGGCCTCGCGGCAGTTCACCGCGACGATGAAGACGGTCTGGCGGCGCGCGCGATAGATCGGATCGACGTACGGGCCTTCGAGGAAGACCCGATCCTGAATCGCGATCGCGTGCAGCTCGCACGCGCGCACCCCGAAGAACGCGCGCGGCGGTCCGGCATCCGCCGTGGGTTCGACGTTGAAGTGGCCATTGTCGCGCGTGATGCGCCAGACGCGCGCGATCGGCGGAAAGAGATACTGCTTCCATGCGTGCGGCCCGACCGCATAGCCGAAGACGGCCTGGTCCGCGCGCGGGAGCAGGCGGTAGTGGGCGGGACGCTGCTCGTCGGTCCAGCCGATGGGCAGATCGTCCGGGGATCGGAGGTCGTCGAGCACGATCGCGCCGTCGCGGACCGTCGGACCGACTACCTGATAGCCGTGGCGGATGAGGCTCTCGATGAGCTGAAGCAAGGCCTCCCGCGTGATGACGCGCGACTTCATAGACTCACCGAGCATGCAACAGAGGGACCACGCCGACAGGCATGTCTGGATTCCAGAATCCGCGTAAGTCTATTCCGAAGTATAAGATAGCGCAACGGTCGATTCCATCGTCTGCCCGACGATGGCGCCTGCGCGGCGCGTGTCGAATTGTCGGCGTGAGGCGGGTGATATTGCTCAGTAGGCAGGAAGAGCTGTTATGTGTGGTCTTTCGTAACTTCGTGCTTCTTCGTGGCTTCGTGGTCCTCGTCCCGGTGATCACCGATGCAGCATGATCGCGTCATTCTTCCTTCTCTACGAAGTTTGACGTAGATCGGTTTCGGCCGGTTGACCCCTGCGGCGATAATGACAGGGATGAGCGATCAACAGCCCCAAGCGCCAAGCCCCCAGCCCCCGCCCGCGATCGATCCCGTCTGCGGCATGACCGTGCACCCCGCGATGGCGAAGCATCGCCACGATCACGCGGGCCTGACGTACTACTTCTGCTGCGGCGGCTGTCTCACGAAGTTCGTGGCGGATCCAGACCGCTACTTGAAGGGCGGCCCGGTCGGAATGGGGGGGGCCGAGCCCTTCGACGCCGCTCAGGGCAGGCAAGCTCGGCCCCTACTCGTTCCTCGTTCC
>CAYHSN010000170.1:0-2537 GCA_964359235.1 uncultured Vicinamibacterales bacterium
GGGAACGCCGGCGAGTGACGATGACAGGATTCTGAGGATCGTGCCGGCGAGATAGACCCGGACACCTGTCGCCTGTAGCCTGTTCTCAGTTCAGCAGATACTGCTCCATGAAGAACGCCCACGCGTGCATCAGGTACAGGAAATTCGGCTGGCGGGAAATCCCGTGCCCTTCGTCCTTCGCGATCATGAACCAGAGCGGCGTGCCGTTCTTCTTCACGGCCGCCGCCATCTGCTGCGACTCGGTGACCGGCACCCGCGGATCGTTCTGACCGTGGGCAAGGAACAGTGGTTTGCGGATCCTGTCGGCGTTATTGACCGGCGCGATCTTCAGGAGGAACTCCCGAACCTGCGGATCGCGCTCGTCCCCGTACTCGGGGCGACGCGTGTCGCGCCGCGAGGGCTCGATGTTCTCGATCTGCGTGACGATGTTCGAGATGGGGAACCCCGCGAACGCGCAACGGATCCGATCGTTGTAGGTCGTGAACGAGGCCAGCGTCAGGTACCCGCCGAAGCTCGCGCCCGTGATCATCACGCGGTCTTTGTCCAGGTCCGGCCGCGTCGCAATCCAATCGAGCAGCGCGCCGATGTCCTTCGTCGCGTGGTCGCGCAGCACGCCGTTGTCCAGGTCGCGGAACTTCTTGCCGAACCCCCACGATCCGCGAAAGTTCGGATAGATGATGGCCACGCCCATCTCGTTCAGGAAATAGTTGCTCCGCCCGATCCACGTCGGCCGCGCCTGCTCGCGTTCGGGGCCGCCATGGATGTTGACCATCACGGGCCGCTTACCAGAGAAGCGTGCCGGCGGCCGATACAGCACCCCGGAGATCCTGAGCCCGTCGAAGCTCTTCCACCGCACGATCTCGGGATCCGCGAGCGCGTCGGGGTTCAGCCCGCCGGTCTCGCTGACCGTCCACCGCTCCACCCTCCCGGTCTTCACGTCCAGCGAGTAGACGTCGCCGGGCGTCTTCGGTGACTGGAAATCGAACGCCAGATCGACGCTGTTCCGGTGCCACCGGAGGTTTGTCACGATGCCCGTGGCGATCGTGGGCGCGGGGCGTTCCTTGCCGGTCGCGACGTCCAGAAGGTGCAGCGCGCTGAGTCCGTCCTGGTTCACCGCGAAGGCAATGACCGTTTGATCGGGCGACAGGGCGAATTCCTCCACGTCGCCGGTCAGCCGATCGGTCAACACGGTGAGCGCGCCGCCCGCCAGATCCAGCCGAGCCAGACGCAGGAAGTCCGAATCGCGATCTGTCGTCAGATACACGCTCTTGCCGTCGCGCGCGACCGCCGCGCGCGCGTACGACACAGGCTCGGGCCCTTTCGGCGTGAGCAGCATCTTGTCACCGGTCGCCACGTCCACGCGCCACAGATAGCTCTCCGCAACCGAGATCATCTGGATCGCCAACACGGCCTTGTCGTCCGGCGCCCAGTCGATCGCATCCCAGGATCCTTCGAGCTGGGCGAGCAGGCGGTCGCTCTTCGGATCCGCGGGATTGACGACGTAGAGATCCCAATCCTTGTTGTTGCGGCGCGTGGACGAGTACGCCAGGCGATCGCCGGCGCGCGACCAGACGCCCAGCGAGTTCCTCGAGGCGCCGTCGGTCAGAAGCGTCGTGCCGCCGCTGGCGAGATCGAACCGGTAGTTCTGGAATGCTTCGTTGCCGCCGGCGTCCTTTTGATAGACGAAGTAGTCGCCGGTGGCCTGCTGCCAGGTCGCGCCGTAGGAGGCGCGCTGGCCGCCGCCAAGGCCGCCCGCGACGAACGTGAGCTGCGTGCGCGCGCCGCCGGGCATCGCCACGCGGTGAATCTGATCGGTATCGCCGAACCGCGTCGCGATGAGCATCTCGCGCTTCACCGGGTGCCAGCTCCGGAACGTCGCCCTGCGGAACTGACTGTACGGCGCCATCGCGTCGGCGATGCGCGCGGGGACAGGCGGCATACCCTCGATGACGAGCGCCTCGGGCGGCGTGAGCACGGCCGGCGCCTGCGGCGGGGGCGACACGGAGCCGAAGCCCTGCGCCACCGTACCCTTTGCTGCGACCAGGCCGATCGTCAGGCCGAGCACCAGGGCGAGAACGACAGCCCCCAGTTCAGAGACGACGAGGTAGCGTGCGCGACGCATGGCTCCTGATTCCTTATGGATGAGCTACTGGCGAACGGTTTTATGATATGCGAAACGTCTGCCGGGCGCGATTCGTCGAACCGCGAGGGTTCGCGGGCCGACCAAGGCCGGCGCCCACGGAATCGAATCGTCGCTGCAATCGCGACGCGCGGTACCGAGTGAGGTTCACCGATGAAGATCGTGGTCGCCGGCGGCACCGGATTCCTCGGACGCCCGCTCGGCGAGACGTACGCCGAAGCCGGTCACGAGGTCATCGTCTTTTCGCGCGCGCTGGCGCCCGGACAGTCGGCGCACGAGGCCGGCACGGGTGTGCCCGGCGTGACGCGCGTCGGCTGGCGGTCCGACGGTCAGCTCGACGAGTGGGCGCAGCACGTCGATGGCGCGGACGCGGTCGTCAATCTCGCGGGCGAATCGA
>CAYHSN010000170.1:2547-5263 GCA_964359235.1 uncultured Vicinamibacterales bacterium
CCTAGAGAATAACATCGTCCAAACGACCGGCTCCGCGGGCGAATCGATCGCCGCGAAGCGGTGGACGCCCGCGCAGAAAGCGCGCCTGCGCGATTCGCGCCTGCTCGCGACGCGCAGTCTCGTTGGCGCGATCCTCGCCGTGGAACGGCCGCCGCGCGTGTTCGTCAGCGGGTCCGCCGTCGGCTACTACGGCTGTTCGCTCGCCGACACTCCGCTCGACGAGCGGTCACCGCCGGGCGCCGACTTCCTCGGCGAGCTCTGCGTCGAGTGGGAGCAGGAAGCGCTTCGCGCCGCCCGTCCCGGGACGCGCATCGTGCTCCTGCGCACCGGCGTCGTGCTCGAGACCGGCGGCGGTGCGCTCGCGAAGATGCTCCTGCCGTTTCGGCTGTTCGCGGGCGGACCGATCGGATCCGGACGTCAGTACATGTCGTGGATTCACCGGCTCGACTGGCTCGAGCTGATCCGGTGGGCGATCGAGAATCCGGCGGCGGAGGGCGCACTCAACGCCACGGCGCCCGTACCGGTGACCAACGCCGTGTTCTCACGCGCGCTCGGGCGCGCGATCGGGCGGCCGAGCTGGATGCCCGTGCCGGCGTTCGCGTTGCGTACGATGCTCGGGGAGATGGCCGAGGCGCTTCTCATCGGCGGCCAGCGCGTGGTGCCGAAGCGAGCGCTCGCGCTGGGGTACGAGTTCAGGTATCCGGAGATCGATCGGGCGTTCAGGGCGATCTTCGAAACGTAGCGCCTGAATTCCAGCCAATCGCGCGTGGCCAAAATGGAAGCCGCGGACCCGACCGTATCGGTCGACTTGCTCCTCCGAGCTTTGTTCGCCCTCGGCGCCAAGCCGCGAGACGTGGCCACGGCCATTCACAAGCGACGTTCGGTGGCTGCCTAACGGAGTCGGGGCGGGACACGACCTACGCCCGGCCCGATGACCGGATCGCCCGATCATGCGATCGACACCGGCGGGCGGACCGGGCCGAACTGAAGTTCGGCGCAACGACGACACGCTCCCCGTGAAGCCGCGAGGGGCTCATTCACGGCGAGCGGTCCGGCTGACCGCCTCCGCCAAGGCTACGGCGGTCCGCCGAAGCTTCATGCGAAGGCGGAAGCCGGACCCTACGCACGAACAGAATCCTCTTCGTGCCTTCGTGGCTTCGTGCCTTCGTGGCTTCGTGCCTTCGTGGCTTCGTGCCTTCGTGGCTCAGGATCGTGCGTGCGATCGCAGCGTGACCGTGACATGCCCGGCGCCGAAAGCCCGGAGCCTGGCGATCGTCAGATGAAGTTGACCGCCGCGTTCCGATAATTCCCGCCCAGGATCGCGGTCGAGTCCACGCCCAGCCAGTTGTCGAGCACCCGCGCGTAGACCGCGCGAAAATCGGTCTCGTAGCGGACGTCGTTGCCGCTGTTTTCGAGCGTCTGGTTGTCGGGCGCCGGGTTGAGCGAGGCCGCGGCCCCGTAGAGGCCGCCGCGCACCGCGCCGCCGAGGGCCATCATCAGGCCGCCCGCGCCGTGATCGGTGCCCTGGCTGCCGTTCTCGGCGATGCGCCGCCCGAACTCGGACCACTGGAGCACGAGCGTATCGCTCAGCAGACCCTGGTTCTTGATGTCGGTGTAAAAGGCGAGCAGCCCGTCGTTGAGCGTTCCCATCAGGTTGCCGTACGCGCCGTTCTGCCCGTTGGTGCCCTGTCCCGCGTGCGTGTCGTAGCCGCCGGTCTGCACCCAGAAGATGCGCGTGCCGGTGCCCTTCACGAGCGCGCCCGCCACGGCGCGCAGCGCCTGTCCCACTCCGGTGTTCGGATACGCCGTCGTCGGCTGGTAGCTTGCGACCGCCGCCACCCGATCGAGCGTGGCGAAGGCGGCCTGCGCCGTCGAGTTGACGAAGGCGAGGTGCGGGCGATCCACGGGCACGTGCGAGGAGATCTTCGTCGCCGTCTTGCGCGCGAGCTGCGCGTCGTCGCCGCCGTTCGGGCTGGCGAAGGCGTAGTTGGTGACGCTCGGAATCGCCGGCACGCCCGCGATCCGCGCCTGCATCGCGTGCGGCACTTCCTGCGTCGCGGCCCAGCCGGCGAGCGGATCGATCGGCGCGGGCAGCGTGTCGAGGTACTTCCCCAGCCAGCCCGGACCGGTCGGCACGCTCGGGCTGGCAGTCGCCCAGATGTCGATGCCGTAGAAGTGCGACCGGCTCGAGTTCTCGTAGCCGGCGCGCTGGATGAGCGCCAGGCGCCCGTCGTTGAAGATGGTCCGGAGCCCGATCAGGCGCGGGTGGAGCCCGAGCGCCTTGCCGTTCCGATCGCTGCCGATCTGCAGCACCTCGCCCGCGGGCACGGCCTGCGTCGGCCGGCGGCTGTAATAGAAGGTGTCGGTGTACGGCACGAGCGTGCTCAGCGCGTCGTTGCCGCCGCCCAGGTAGACGACCACGAGGTTTCTGCGCGAGGCGCCCTGCGCGCGCGCGATGTCGCACAGGAACCCCGGCGCCGCGAACCCGACGGTGAACGCGGTCACACCGCCGCGGATGAAGTCTCGACGAGTGACGGACATCGGCTGCCTTGCTATCAGGCTTTGGGCTTCAGGCTCCAGACTTCGGGCCCGTCGCGCTGTCACGCTTCGAATCGTCCCGACGTACGGGCCACGAAGGCACGAAGAGAAATTCCGTCGCCTTTTCGTGTCTTCGTGGCTTGGTGGCTCAATCCTCGTTCTCGTGTTCGTTCCGTGT
>CAYHSN010000170.1:5363-7123 GCA_964359235.1 uncultured Vicinamibacterales bacterium
GTTCCGTGTCAGTTCCGTGTTCGTTTCAGTCCAGCGCCCCGACACTCCGGGCTCCGGGACCTGGCCAATCAGCAACCGGCATTCAGCAATCGACAATCAGCATTCGCCAATCTCAGGCGTCAGACCAGTTGGTACGCCCCGCTCGCCGCGATCAGGTGCGCGAGACCGGATGCCTTGGCCGCGATCTGCGAGTCCGATCCCGTCCACGCGGCGCCGCCCTGCACGTACTCGAGCAACGAGCTGTACGCGGAGCCGTCGAGCGGCGCCGGCGTCATGCGATCGAGGAAGTACGACAACAGCGCGCTCGGGGTCCGCGCCGCGGACCGCGACTGGTCGCGCAGGTTGAATCTCTGGTTCGTGGCGAGCGTCGCCGCGAAGTTCATGCGCGCGAGCATCCCGCCGGTCGTGAACCAGCCCTTGCCAAGCTCCCAGCCGGCCACGTCGGGCGGCTCGAAGAGCTGCTGTCCCATGTTGGAGAGCGGCGTCAGGGCGGAGTTCACCGAGAAGCCGTTCCAGCCGATCTCCTTCAGCGCGCGGACGACGAACTCCACCGGCCAGGAGTAGCGCGCAAAGTCGTTGGCGGCATCCAGAAACTCCGGCGACCACAGCACCTGGCGCATGACCGATCGCATGCTGTAGGTGCTCCTGTAGTAGGCGCCCGCCACATCCTGGATGAACCGTTCGGTCGGATCCGAGCTCTCGCTGACGAAGAACCCCCACAGCTTGCGCGCCAGGCGCGGACCGGTTTCCGGGTGCCGCGCGACGGCCGCGATGAGATCGAGTCCGTCCTGCATGCCCGCCGACTCCGATCGCGACTGGATGCGCGTCGACCCGTCGGGATAGATCGGAAAGCTGAAGTCCTTCGGCCCGGTGTCGTGCTGGCCCGCGTTGTAGGAGAACCCCCAGTAGTAGTTCGGCGCGTTGCGCTCGCCCGTGCGCTGCAGGTTCCAGCCCGTGAACACGCGCGCGCCGGCGTACACGTCCTGCTCGGTGTAGTAGCCCACGCCAACAGTGAAGATCTCCATCAGCTCGCGCGCGAAGTTCTCCTGGGGCTTGCCCTTCACGTTCGTCCGGCCGTCGAGCCAGACGAGCATCGCCGGATCCTGCGACACCTTGATCAGCAGATCGCGGAAGTTGCCGAGCGCGTACTCGCGAAAGAGCTCGATCTGTCCTTTCGCGCCCGCCGGATCCTCGCTCGGTTTGGCCGCCAGCATGCGCGCGCCGTCGGTCGTACCGACCCCCCCGGCCACCTTCGCGTAGCCGGTCGCGAAGTGGTTGTGCCAGAACAGCGCCATCTTCTCCTGGAGCGGGTGCTGAGAGTGCACCATGCGGAAGAGCCACCGCTGCCTGGCGTCGGTGATGACGGTGTTCGGGGAGAACTGGGTGCGCGCCGTGATGCCGACGTACCCCGGTCTGCCGATGTTCGCGTCCACATCGTCGGGCACCTCCTCGTAGTTGAGGAGCTCGTCCACCGACGCCAGGTAGCCCTGATCGGCGTAGTGCTCCATTTCCGTGGGACTGGCGCCGAACCCTGCGCGGCGAAGGAGATGCGCGATCAGGGCATCACTGGCCATACGTCGTCTCCGGGGGCCACCTGCGAGGGCCGGACGCGGATCCGCCCGGACCGGGTCTCGTGGGGAGTTGCCATATTAGACCACGATCCGCCCGGGAGGTTTAGCAGAAAAACCTCGGGAATCTCTGCGCTCTCTGTAATACAAACCCGCAAGATCTTGTTTTTCTGACAAGAAGTTCCTGGAGTC
>CAYHSN010000171.1:0-7121 GCA_964359235.1 uncultured Vicinamibacterales bacterium
AGATGCTGTCGCCGTCGTTGCGGTAGTTCTTCGCGGCGTTGATGCCGCCCTGCGCGGCGATGCTGTGCGCGCGGCGGGGCGTGTCCTGGATGCAGAAGCTCAGCACGTTGAAGCCGAGCTCGCCCAGCGAGGCCGCCGCCGACGCGCCCGCCAGCCCGGTGCCGACGATGATGACGGTGTACTTGCGCCGGTTGGCGGGGTTGACCAGCTTGTTCTCGAACCGACGCCGATCCCACTTCTCCTGGATCGGCCCAGACGGGATGTTGGACTCGAGTTTCATGGCCGTCACATCACGTAGCGCAGCCCTTCAGGGCTGCCTACCGAAGAAAGTAAACCCAGATCGGAATGAGCGCGTACGCGCCGCCCATGATGACCGCGAGAACGAGGCCCGCTTTCAGGATCCATGCAGTGAACCGCGGGCCATCGGCGCCGAGTGACTGGAATGCGCTCGCGATGCCGTGCCGCAGGTGCAGGCCGATCAGCACCATGACGACCGTATACGCAAACGCGACGAGCGGCTGTTTGAAAGCCTCGACGACCAGCCGGTCGAGGTCCCGCACGCCGGGCTCGGCGGCGGGGTAGTTGGGCCCGAACTTGAACGTCGTGACGTGCCACGCGACGAACGCCAGCATGACGGCGCCCGTGAAGATCATCGTCGCCGAGCTGACGGTCTTCCGGCTGGTGTGGCCGGCCCACCGTTTCTTGGCGTAGTCCGCCGGACGAGCCTGACGGTTCTCCCACCAGTTGATCGTGGCCTTGGTCACGTGGATGAGGAAGATGAGGAGCAGCCCGATCTCGGCGGGGATGACGAGCGGATTGCTGATCAGCATGTGGCCCCAGCCGTTGAGCGCTTCGGGACCGAGGAAGATGAGCAGGTTACCGGCGAGATGGACGATGAGGAATCCGAACAGACACAGGCCGCTGACGGCGAGGATGACCTTGGTGCCTACCGATGAGGATATGAATTTCCACAGCGTCGCCATGCGTTCACTCCAACGCCCGGTATCCTGCTGGCCGGCGAGGTGAGATCTGCGCGCGGGCAGGCGCTCGTGCCGAGGAGCGGCGATTATACCGCAGCCGTGTTCCCGGCGGTGCCGGAGAATCGGCAGTTTTCGCGGAACGCGACTTGCACTATGCCAATCCCGCGGCTTCGATCGCCGCCGGCACGTCACGCCTCCCAAGGAGATCCCTGGATGGCGCAAATCCTGACCCATGATGTTCTGGTCCTCGGCGCAGGCCTGGCCGGCCTGCGCGCGGCTGGAGAGTTGTGCCATCGCCTCGAAGGCCGCGTGGATATCGGCATCGTCTCCAAAGTCCAGTTGATGCGGGCGCACTCGGTCTGCGCCGAGGGCGGCACGGCGGCCGTCCTGCGGACCGAAGAGGGCGACTCGATCGATCTGCACGCCTGGGACACGGTGAAGGGGTCGGACTTCCTCGCCGACCAGGACGTCGTCCGCCGGTTCGTCGAGGTGAGCCCACGCGAGATCCTGCTGCTCGACCACTGGGGCATTCCGTGGACCCGCGATCAGCACGGGCGCATCGAGCAGCGACCCTTCGGCGGCCACTCCTACCCGCGAGCCACGCTGGCGGCCGACAAGACCGGGTTCTTCGAGATGCAGACGCTGTACGACCAGCTGCTACGCTATAAGAGCTTCACGCGGTACGACGAGCTCTTCGTCACCGACATCCTCGTGGCCGACGGGCGGTTCGGTGGGCTGCTCGGCATCCACGCGCCGAGCGGGGAAACGGTCATCCTGCGCGGAAAGGTCCTGCTGATCGCATCCGGCGGCGGCGGTACGCTCTACGGATTCACCACGTACTCGGAGACGGTCACCGGCGACGGGATGGCCATGGCCTACCGGGCCGGCCTGCCGCTCGAGGACATGGAGTTCCTGCAGTTCCACCCGACGGGGCTGGTGCCGTCAGGCATTCTCATCACCGAGGGGTGCCGGGGCGAGGGCGGGTATCTGAAGAACAACAAGGGCGAGCGCTTCATGGAGAAGTACGCGCCCAGCAAGATGGAGCTCGCGCCGCGCGACATGATCTCGCGCGCCGAGATGACGGAGATCCTGGAGGGCCGTGGGTTTCCGGGGCCGGAAGGCAAGGACTACCTGCATCTGGATCTCACGCACCTGGGCGCCGCCAGGATCAACTCGCGGCTGCCGCTCATCCGCGAGGTCTGCATGAAGTTCGCGGATCTCGATCCCATCGAAAAGCCGATCCCGATCCGCCCGGTCGCGCACTATTCGATGGGGGGCATCGAAACCGACATCAACGGCCTCACGCGGATCTCAGGCATCTGGACCGCCGGCGAGGCGGCGTGCGTCTCGCTCCACGGCGCCAATCGCCTCGGGTCGAACTCCACGGCCGAGTGTCTGGTCTGGGGCGGCATCGCGGGCGCGGAGATCGCCGGCGCGTTGCCGTCGCTCGGGGCTGTCGCGCCGGTCCCGGAGGCGGGGCTGAAGGCCAGGCAGGAACACATCCAGGCGGTCCTCACGCGCGAGGGCAAGGAGAACCTGTACGAGCTTCGCCGCGAACTTCGGACGGCGATGGACAACTACGTCGGCGTGTTCCGCACTGGCGAGGATCTGCGCAAGGCCCTCACCGTCATCAGGGACATCCGGGCGCGGTCGGCGCAGGCGCCGGTCAAGGACAAGGGCGCGGTCTACAACTCGAACCTGCTCCATGCCCTCGAGCTGGAGAACCTGATCGATCTCGCCGAGGTCACCGTCGTCGGGGCCATCGCGCGCGAGGAGTCGCGCGGGGCGCACGCGCGGCGTGATTTCACGAAGCGCAACGACGAGGCGTGGCTCAAGCACACGCTGGCGTGGCGCACGGACGCCGGCCCGCGGCTCGAGTACAAGTCGGTGACCATCGACACCTGGAAGCCGGAAGAGCGCAAGTACTGATCGGCGGAGGCATCATGCTCGTGACCAAAGGCCGTCCCAATCGACTTGGCGTCGCCGGCTGGCTGGGCGGCGGGCGCTGGGGCTTCGAACGTTATCTCTACACGCTGCACCGCGTGACGGGCCTCGGCCTGCTGGCGTACTTCCTGATGCACATCGGCGTGACCACGTTCCGGGCGTTCGGCCCGGAGGCCTGGGAGCGCGCGATGGGCACGGTGAGCGGCCCGCTCTTCAAAATCGGGGAGTACCTGGTCTTCCTCGCGTTCGCCTTTCACGCGGTCAACGGAGTCCGGCTGGGGCTGATCGAGCTCGGCTTCGGCATCGGCAAGCCGATCGAGCCGGTCTATCCGTACCGCACGTCGGTGGACGTTCAACGCCCGCTGGCGATCGGCGTGATGATTCTCGCCGCGATCATCGCCGGGCTCGGCGGCGTGCAGTTTCTGGCGTCGCTCCGGTAGGTCGGGACGCAGCCGGCTGCGTTCCTCGAGGTGAACATGCGCGATCAACGGTTGTGGACGTGGCATGTGGGAGCGGGCGTCGTGATTCTCGTCTTCCTCGGCCTGCACATGGCCATCATGCACATCGATACGGTCCTGGGCCTCTTCAACCGGCCCGGCACCGAGGCCATCGACTGGAGCAACGTGGTCGACCGCGCCAAAAGCGCGTTCTTCATGGTGACGTACGTCATGCTGCTTGGGGCGGCGTTGTTCCACGGGCTCTACGGGCTGCGGAACATCCTGTTCGAACTCAACCCGGGGGCCGGACTGAAGAAGGGCCTGAGCGTCCTGCTGACCGTCGTCGGTGTCGGGCTGTTCGGCCTGGGCACCTGGGCGGCGTGGGCGAGCTTCGGGCTGACGCGCGCCCTCTGACGTGGAGAACACGATGGCTGCGACGAACGCGTTGTCAGAAGTGATCTTCCGGATCCGCCGGTTCGATCCGGCCGCCAATGCCGCGCCCCGGTGGGAGGAGCATCGACTGCCGTACACGCTGGGCATGACCGTGCTCGACGGCCTGAAGAAGCTGAAGGAGACCGTCGCGCCCGGGCTCGCGTGGCGGTCGTCGTGCCGGATGGGCGTGTGCGGCTCGTGCGGGATGTTCATCAACGGCCGGGCGCGTCTGGCCTGCAACACGCAGATCACGGAACTGGGCACCAACGTCGTGATGGTCGCGCCGCTGCCGAACTTCGACACGATTCGCGATCTGGTGCCCGATCTCGTCCCGATGTTCGACGCCCACCAGGCGCTGATGCCCTACATCATCCGAGGCGATCACGACGAGATGACGCTGCCAACCGGGGAGTTCGGGCAGTCGGCGCACGAGCTGGAGCAATTCCTGCAGTTCTCGTACTGCATCCGGTGCGGGTGCTGCATGGCCGCCTGTCCGACCTACGCCACCGACCCCCGGTACTCCGGCCCGATGCCGCTCACGCAGTCGCATCGCTACAACGCGGACACGAGAGACGATGGGTTCACGGCGCGGCGGACGGTGCTGGCTGGAGAGGCCGGGCCCTGGCGCTGCCACTATGCCGGCGAGTGCTCGCGCGTGTGCCCGAAGGGAGTGGATCCGGCCAAGGCGATCCAGTTGATGAAGCGAGAGCTGGTGCTGGACTACCTGCGGCTGCGCCGGGAGCGGTGCCCGGCCGAGATCGCCGCCAGGCCCGCCGGGATCAAGCGCCGCGACGGAATCCCCGAGGCGCCGAAACCGACCATTTGAGTCCCGCATTTTCGTGCCTTCGCGTCTTCGTGGCTTCGTGGCTTCGTGTCGCACTTGATCCGCACGCGCCATTCCGGCCATGATGACTCGCTTGCGTCGTCGCTGGAGCGCACGTCACCTATCTCTCGTCCCTCGCTTCCCCTCGTCTCACCATGAAGATTCACGAGTATCAGGCAAAAGCGATTCTGGCGCGCCACAAAGTGCCCGTGCCGCGCGGCGATGTGGCGTTCACCGCGGCCGAGGCCGGCGAGATCGCCCGGCGGCTCGGCGGCGGCACCGTGGTCGTCAAGGCGCAGATCCACGCGGGCGGCCGTGGCAAGGGCGGTGGTGTCAAGCTGGCCCGCGGGCCGCAGGAGGCCGAGCGCATCGCCGGCGAGATGCTCGGCATGCGGCTCGTCACCCACCAGACCAGACCCGAAGGGCGCATCGTCGCGCGCGTGCTCGTCGAGGAAGGGCTCGAGATCGCGCGCGAGCTGTATCTGGGCCTCGTCATCGACCGTGCGGCCGAACGGCCGGTCATGATGGCCAGCCCGGCCGGCGGCGTCGAGATCGAGAAGGTCGCCGAGGAAACCCCGCACCTGATCTTCAAGGAGTACGTCCACCCGGCACTCGGGTTCGGCGGGTATCAGGCTCGCAAGCTCGCCTTCGCGCTGGGGCTGCAGGGCGATCAGGCGACCAAGGCCGCGAAGCTCATGCGGGCGATCTACGATGCCTTCCTGGCCACCGACGCCTCGCTCGTCGAGATCAACCCGCTCATCGTCACGAAGGCTGGCGATCTGCTGGCGCTCGACGCGAAGATGAACGTCGATGACAGCGCCCTCTATCGCCACGCGGACATCAAGGAACTGCGCGATCTCGGGGAAGAGGAGCCGCTCGAAATCGAGGCCTCGAAGTACTCGCTGAACTACATCAAGCTCGACGGCACGATCGGGTGCATGGTGAACGGCGCCGGCCTCGCCATGGCGACGATGGACATCATCAAGCTGGCGGGCGGCGAGCCGGCGAACTTCCTCGACGTCGGGGGCGGCGCCAACGCCGAGCAGATCCGCAACGCCTTCAAGATCCTGATGTCGGACGCGCACGTGAAGGCGGTTCTCATCAACATCTTCGGCGGCATCCTGCGCTGCGACGTGCTTGCCGAAGGCGTCATCGACGCCGTGAAGGATCTTCACGTCAGCGTGCCCATCGTGATCCGGATGGAGGGCACCAACGTGGAGAAGGGCAAGGCGATGCTCAGGGGGAGCGGCCTCAATTTCACGACGGCCGACACCATGGCCGAGGCTGCGGGGACAGCGGTAAGACTATCGCATTGAAGATTGGGGGATTGCAGGTTTCAAGATTGATTGCTGATTGATCGATTGTCGGATTGAAGAATCGATTGTTGATTGGAGGAGTCCCGACGCCCCAATCCACCAATCCATTCGTCAATCGATCAATCCGACAGTCTTCAATCAATCCTCCAATCTGCAATCCCCCGATCTTCAATGCACGGATTCAGTGACATGGCCGTCCTCATCGACAAGAACACTCGATTGCTCGTGCAGGGGTTGACCGGCCGCGAAGGCACGTTCCACGCGAAGCAGGCGGCCGCCTCCGGCACGACCGTCGTCGGCGGCGTGACGCCGGGCAAGGGTGGCACGACGCACGAAGGGTGGCCGGTGTTCGACACGGTGGCGAAGGCCGTCGCCGAAACCGGCGCGAACGCGTCGGTCATCTTCGTGCCACCGCCGGCCGCGGCCGACGCGATCCTGGAGGCGGCCGATGCGGGCCTCGGCCTGGTCGTCTGCATCACCGAAGGCATTCCGACCCTCGACATGATGCGGGTCATCAGTTACCTGCGTGGGACGAAGACGCGGCTGGTCGGTCCCAACTGCCCGGGCGTCATCTCGCCGGGCAAGGCGAAGGCGGGCATCATCCCATCGCACATCTGCCGCGAGGGTCGCGTAGGCATCGTCTCGCGCAGCGGGACGCTCACCTACGAGGCGATTCATCAGCTCACCGGACTGGGCCTGGGGCAGACGACGTGCATCGGCATCGGCGGCGATCCCATCGTCGGGACGAACTTCATCGACGCGCTCACGCTGTTCGCCGCGGATCCGGAGACCGAAGCCGTCGTGCTCATCGGCGAGATTGGCGGAACCGCGGAAGAGGAAGCCGCCGCGTTCATCGCGCGCGAGTACAGGAAGCCCGTCGTGAGCTTCATCTGCGGGCAGACCGCGCCGCCCGGCCGCCGCATGGGACACGCCGGCGCGATCATCGCTGGCGGCAAGGGCACCGCGGCGGAGAAGATGGCGGCGCTCACGAAGGCCGGCGTGACCGTGGTGAAAAGCCCGGCCGACATCGGCCGCGCCGTCGCCGAGCGGCTCCAGTCGCTCGCGCCGCGCATGCTATAATTCGCTCAAACGCGAGTCGAATCCCACCGGATGGGCCCAGGCGCCGACGATGCGCTGGCGGCTCACGGCGCGGGTTCTCTCCCCCTGGTTCGTTTCGTCACGTCAAGGA
>CAYHSN010000172.1:0-7100 GCA_964359235.1 uncultured Vicinamibacterales bacterium
CGCCGCCGCCGGACTGGGAGCGCCAGCAGGTGCGCAACGACGATTCGCTCGTGCTGGACGTCCGCCTTGGTGACGTCTCGATCCTGTTGACCGGTGACATCGGACGGGCGATCGAGCGCAGTCTGACCTCGCGGCTCGAGCCGGCGGCGCTGCGCCTCCTCAAGGTGCCGCATCACGGCAGCGCGACGTCCAGCACGGCCGCCTTCATCGCCGCCGCGCGCCCGTCAGTCGCCATCGTCAGCGCGGGGAAGGGGAACCTGTTCGGTCACCCCGCGACCGTGGTGCTCGAGCGCTACCGCGCCGCGGGCGTGGAGGTGCTGCGGACGGACGAGGACGGCGCGATTACGGTGGAAACCGACGGGCGGGTCGTGGAGATCACGACCTGGACCGGACGGCGGATCACCATCCAGGCACGCTGAACCATGACCTCGACAGAACAAGCGCACGAAGACATGACAGATAGGGAAACCACAAAGGCACGAAGGCACGACAGACAGGGGAGCCACGAAGGCACGAAGGCACGACAGACAGGGGAGCCACAAAGGCACGAAGGCACGAAGGGCCACGAAGAACAGACGCAAAGGAAACGTGATGCTCAGAATCCACAGTGTGCTGTCCGATGAGGTCGAGCGACTTGTCCACCGAATCATCGGCAGCGGTTTGACGGTTCATCGGGAGCTTGGGCCAGGCTTCCTTGAAGCCGTGTACCAGCGGTCGCTTTACCTCGAGTTACAGGCTCAGGGCCTGCAGTTTGAGCGAGAGCACGTGGTGCAGGTGAGCTACCGCAGCGAGGTCGTAGCGGTGCACCGGATCGATCTGATCGTTGAGCGAGCCGTGATCGTCGAGGTCAAGGCCTCGCGTCGAATCGATCCGGTTCACGAGGCACAGGTAATCTCCTACCTGAAAGCGACCGGCCTCAGGGTCGGACTCCTCATGAACTTCAATGCTGCGGTCTTCCGAGGCGGGATCAGGCGGATCGTGTTATAGCCCGGCTTTCTTCGTGTCTTCGTGGCTGCCCGTCGTGATTCTTCGTGCCTTCGTGCCTTCGTGGCTGAAGATCCTTCGCGCCTTCGTGCTCTTCGTGAGCTTCGTGGTTGCTAACGTCCGCTCTTGAGTCGCGACCACTCTTCTTCCATCTCCTCCAGCGTTGCGTCGTGGACCGTGCGTCCGCGTGACTCGAGGCGGCGCTCCAGCTCGGCGAAGCGCGCGCTGAACTTCTCGTTCGCCTTGCGGAGCGCGGACTCGGGTTCAATCTGCAGCTTGCGGCACAGATTCGCGACCGAGAAGAGCAGGTCGCCCATCTCTTCCTCGGCGCGCGCGCGGCTCTCGTGACCGATGGCGCGGCGGAACTCGGCCACCTCTTCCTCGATCTTCTCGACCACGTCCTCCGGCCGCGTCCAGTCGAACCCCACCGCGCCGACGCGCGTGCCGATCTCGTGCGCGCGCAGGAGCGCCGGCAGGGTCTTCGGCACGCCGGCGAGCACGCCTCGGCGCCCGCCCGACTCGATCTGCTCGCGCGTCTTGATCTGCTCCCACTGCTCGACGACCTGATCCGGCGTCTCGACGGGTCGCGCGGGCCGAGCCCTTCGACGCCGCTCAGGGCAGGCACGCTCGGCCCCTACGTCCGCTTTCGCTTCTTCGTGCCTCCGTGGCGTTCCCTTCGTGCCTTCGTGCCTTCGTGGCCCGCCTTTCGTGTCTTCGTGCTTGAAGATGTGCGGATGGCGGCGAATCAACTTGTCCGTGATCGACCTCAGCGACTCCACCACGGTGAACGCGCCCTCGTCGGCCCCGATCTGCGCGAGAAAGACGCCTTCGAACAGGAGATCACCGATCTCGTTGCCGAGCGCCGCGCGATCGCCGCGGTCGATCGCGTCGAGCACCTCGTAGGTCTCCTCGAGCACGAAGCCCCGCAGCGATTCCAGCGTCTGTGTGCGATCCCAGGGGCAGCCCTTCGGGCCGCGCAGGCGCTGCATGATCGCGACGAGCGCCTCGAACTGCGCGCCGGCGTTGCGGGCGACACGGGCGGCCGGCATCTGGCGTCCGGCGCGCGGGGCTCGGGAAACCGAAGAGCCAGAAGGCGCACCACGTCCCCGCGATGAACCCGGGACAGGGCGGCGTGCGCGCCGGGCGCGAGACGGTCGCGTGCGTGTCGGCATAGGGCTGATATGCTAGCATTCCGGCCGGTATGGACGAATCATCCGCCCCGGAGCAGGGCAGCTTCATGACGCTGGTGCTGTCGCTCGCCACGTCGGCCGCCGTGCATTTCGGCGACGTCGGCGACCCGGCGACGGGCGAGCGAAGCGACGTGAACCTCGAGGGCGCGAGGCAGATGGTCGAGATCCTCGGCATCCTCCAGGAGAAGACGCGCGGCAATCTGACGCCGGAGGAAGCCACCATCCTCGAGCGCGTGCTGTTCGAGCTTCGCATGCGCTACGTCGAGGTCCAGCGCGCGCAGGCGCCGGCCGGCCGGCGCATCATCGTGCCCTGATCGGAGGCCGGGGCAGAAACCCCACACCCGTGCGCGTTCTTTTTCTCGGAACAGGCACTTCCCACGGCGTGCCGATGATCGGCTGCGCGTGCGCCACCTGCCGGTCGGATGACCCGCGCGATCGGCGCTGGCGCCCGTCCATCCTGATCGCGTGCGATGACGGCACGCAGGTGCTGGTGGACACGGCCACCGATCTGCGCGCGCAGGCGCTTGCGTTCGGGGTGACGCGCGTCGACGCGATCCTGTTCACCCACAGCCATGCCGATCACATCCTCGGCCTCGACGAAATCCGGCGCTTCAACGTGCTGCAGCGCGCCGCCATCCCGTGCCATGGCGACGCGCAAACCCTGGCCGACATTCGCGGGACGTTCCGCTACATGTTCGACCCGTCGACGCCGAAGGGCGGCGGCGTGCCGCAGATCGTGCTGAACCCCATCGACGGACCGTTTCCGCTCGGCGGCCAGTCCATCGTCCCGGTGCCGATCTTGCACGGCGCGCGGCCGATCCTGGGGTTTCGCGCCGGCCGGTTCGCGTACCTGACCGACTGCAGTCACATCCCGGAGCAGTCGTGGCCGCTGCTCGACGGCCTCGACACCCTCGTGCTCGACGCGCTGCGCGACCGCCCGCACCCCACGCACTTCACGGTGGCCCGGGCGGTCGAGACCGCCGGTCGCATCTGCGCGCGGCGCACGTACTTCACCCACATCTGCCACGACCTACCGCACGCAACCACCTGCGCGCGCCTGCCGCCCGGTATGGAGCTGGCGTATGATGGGCTGATTGTTGAAACCATGTAGGAACGAGGAACGAGGAAAGGGGAACGAGCAGGCGATACTCGTCGCTGGTGACTCGTTGCTTGTGACTCATTCCTCGTTCCTCATTTCTCGTTCCTGTCATGGATCTGGTCCATTACCCCGACGACCCGCGGCCATCGCGCTGGCCCCAGCCGGTGCTCGCGCTCGGCAATTTCGACGGCCTGCACCGCGGCCACATGAAGATCATCGACCGCGTGCGCCGGCGCGCGGGCGAGCGCGGCGGCACGCCCGTCGCCATGACCTTCGATCCGCATCCGCCGCGCGTGCTGCGGCCCGACAAGGCGCCGCCGCTGCTGATGACGACGGCGCAGCGGCTCGAGGCGCTGGAGCGGGCGGGGATGCACGGCGTGGTCGTCGTGCGGTTCTCGCCGGAGCTTTCGCGCTGGGCGCCCGACGAGTTCGCGCGCCAGGTGCTCGTCGAGTGGCTGCACGTCAGTGAGGTCTGGGTCGGAGCGAACTTCCTCTTCGGCCGCGAGCGATCCGGCAACTTCTCGCTCTTGCGCGTGCTCGGCGCGCGCTACGGGTTCCGCGCCGAGAAGATCGACCCCGTTCGCTACAAGGACTTCGTCGTGAGCAGCACGCGCATCCGGCGGCTCGTCGCGGAGGGGCGTGTGGACGAGGCGGGCGCGCTGCTCGGACATCCGTACTTCGTCGACGGGGAAGTCGTGCGTGGTGACGGCCGGGGCCGGGCCATCGGTTTCCCAACGGCCAACCTGACGATCGACAACGACCTGCTCCCGCCGCGTGGGGTGTACGCGACGCTCGCCGTGATCGACGGGACCAGCCTCCCCTCGGTCACGAACATCGGCATCCGGCCCACCTTCGGCGGCGGCGAGCGCGACACCGTCGAGACGCACGTCCTGGCGGAGGATCGCGATCTGTACGGCGCGCGCGTGCGGCTGGCGTTCGTGCAGCGGCTGCGCGACGAGCGCCCGTTTCCCGACGCCGGCGCGCTGCGAGAGCAGATCGACGCCGACTGCCGGCAGGCCAGCCGCCTGTTCCGCCGGATTTCGCTGTAGAATCTGAGGAGCATGAGCGAGGTTCCGTCCGCGCCGCCGCCGGCGCAGATGTCGGTGCGCCTGCACATCCCGGTTGCCGCGCGCTTTCGCGCGATCGCGTCGGCGCTCGCCGGCAAGTTCGCCGACGCCGCCGGCTGCGCGGGTGAGGACGCGCGCAGTCTGGGCCCGGCCCTCGATCGGACCGTGGCCGACGTCATCGCGCTGCAGGGCGCGGGCGAGGCGGACAGCCTCGACATCGAGTTCAACAAGGGAGACGGCCGCGTCCAGGTCACGATCGCCTGCGGCCGGCACCACGCCAAGGTGACACGACCCCTGCCGCGATGAATGCAGCATTCTGCATGCGGCATTCATCACTCGACAGTCCGCATGCGCCTGTATAACACCCTGACCCGCCGCGTGGAGGAGTTTCGCCCGTCGCAGGGCAACACCGTCCGTATGTACACGTGCGGCCTCACGGTGTACGCGCGCGGGCACATCGGCAACTTCCGGACCTTCACCTGCCTCGACGTGCTGCGTCGCACGCTCAAGTATCAGGAAGGCCTCGGCGTGCGGCAGGTGATGAACTTCACCGACGTCGACGACCGGACGATCGTCGAGTCGCAGAAGGCCGGCATCCCCCTGCGCGAGTACACCGACCGGTACATCGACACGTTTCTCGAAGATGCCGCGACGCTCGGTCTCGAGCCCGTCGAGGAGATGCCGCGCGCCACCGACGAGGCGAACCTGCGCGCGATGACGGAGATCATCCAGGCGCTCGAGCGGAACGGGCACACCTACCGCAGCGACGGATCGGTCTACTTCAAGATCTCGACGCTGCCGCAGTACGGGCGGCTCTCGCGCCTCGATGTCGACGGCATCAAGGCCGGCGCGCGCGTGGACACGGACAAGTACAGCAAGGAGGACGCGCGCGACTTCGTGCTGTGGAAGGCGACCAAGCCCGATGAGCCGACGTGGGACTTCGGCGCCGGGCCAGGCCGGCCCGGCTGGCACATCGAGTGTTCGGCGATGGCACTCCGGCTGCTCGGCGAGCCGCCGATCGACCTGCACGGCGGCGGCGTCGACCTCATCTTCCCGCACCACGAAAACGAGATCGCGCAGAGCGAGGGCGCGACCGGAAAGCCGTTCTCGCGCTTCTGGATGCACGTCGAGTTCCTGAACCTCGATCAGGAGAAGATGTCGAAGTCGCTCGGCAACATCTTCACCATTCCAGACGTCATCGAGCGCGGCTACCGGGCCTCGGCCCTGCGCTTCCTGCTGCTGTCGGTGCACTACCGGAAGCAGCTCAAGTTCAACTGGGCGAGCCTCGATCAGACCGAGGCGGCGCTCAAGCGGTTGACGGACTTCCTGGCGCGGCTCGATGCGGTGACCGGGCCGTCCGCGCATCCAGCCGCCGTCGAGCGCGTGGCCGCCGCGCGGCAGGAGTTCGCCGGGATGCTCGCCGACGATTTGAACGCGGCAGGCGGCATCGGCGTGATGTTCGAACTGGTGCGCGCGCTGAACGCGGCGATCGACGCCGGTGAGGTGGGCGCACCCGATGTCGCGGCGATCCGCGAGGCCTTTGACGGGTTCGACCGGATCCTTGGCGTCATCGCACTGCGGCGCGCCGAGGACGCCCGGCCGCCGATTCCGGTC
Organism: uncultured Vicinamibacterales bacterium; assembly: GCA_964359235.1. Classification (GTDB taxonomy): domain Bacteria; phylum Acidobacteriota; class Vicinamibacteria; order Vicinamibacterales; family JAHECP01; genus CAYHSN01. The sequence continues at coordinate 5,955 of CAYHSN010000172.1, forward strand.
GAGAGGATCGAGCGGCTCATCGAAGAACGCCGCCTCGCGCGCCGCAACCGCGACTTCGCCGCGGCCGACCGCATCCGCGCGGCGCTGGATGCGCAAGGCCTCGTGCTGGAGGATAGCCCGGCGGGGACGAGGTGGAAGAGGAAATGACCACGGAAGGACCACGGAAGGACCACGGAAACGTACTCATGACCGTACCCAACATCATCACGTCGCTGCCCGGACCCAAAGCCAAGGCGCTCATCGAGCGCGACGCCCGCGCGGTGTCGCCCTCCTACACCCGCGACTATCCGTTCGTCATGGCTCGCGGTGAGGGGGCCGTCGTCGAGGACGTGGACGGCAACCTGTTCCTCGACTGCGCGGCCGGCATCGCCGTGTCGTCCACCGGTCACTCCCACCCCGAGGTGGTACAGGCCATCGTCGATCAGGCGCAGAAGTTCCTGCACATGTCGGGCACCGACTTCTACTACGAGCCGCAGATCAAGCTGGCCGAAAACATGGCCGGCATCGTGCCGATCGACGGCCCCGTGCGCTCGTTCTTCGCCAACTCCGGCACCGAGGCCGTGGAGGCCGCCATCAAGCTGGCGCGCTACCACACGAAGCGCCAGTACATCATCGCGTTCTTCGGCTCGTTCCACGGCCGGACGCTGGGATCGCTGGCCCTGACGGCGAGCAAACCCGTGCACCGGAAGGGATTCGGGCCGATGATGCCCGGCGTCTGCCACGCGCCGTTCGCCGAGTGTTATCGCTGCCCGCTCAATCTCAAGCCCGAGACCTGCAGCGCCGAGTGCCTCGGCTTCATCGAGGATCAGATCTTCATGCACCTCGTCACCCCGGACGAGGTGGCGGCCATCGTCTTCGAGCCGATCCAGGGCGAGGGCGGCTACATCGTGCCGCCGCAGCAGTTCATCGATCGGCTGAGGGCGCTCACCCGGCAGCACGGCATCCTGCTCGTCGCCGATGAGGTGCAGTCCGGCATGGGACGAACGGGGAAGATGTTCGCCTGCGAGCACTACGGCGTGAAGGCCGACATCGTGACCGTGGCCAAGGGCATCGCGTCGGGTATGCCGCTGGGGATCATGTCGGCGCCGCGCGACATCATGGCGTGGCCGCCGGGATCGCACGCGAGCACGTTCGGCGGCAATCCCG
>CAYHSN010000173.1:0-7094 GCA_964359235.1 uncultured Vicinamibacterales bacterium
GAAGCCGGACCCTACGATCGGTGCGATTTTTTCACAGGCTCTCAGCGTTCAGTGACGCTCCCGCAGGGACCATGATCGGCGAGCCCGGGCTGACCGCGTCTGACACCTGAGCGCTGACAACCGCGAGCCGATCGACGTCTTCGATCTTCAGCAGGATCATCGTCATGTCGTCGTGCTGATCGGCGGTGCCGACAAACGCCTGGACCTCCCGAATGATGCGCTCGCGCAGCTCCAGGGAATCCAGGTGCCCGTGCTCTTCGACGAGCTGCCCCAGGCGCGACTCTCCGAAGAGCTCCGAATCCACGTTCATCGCCTCGCTGATGCCGTCGGTGTACAGCACGAACACGTCGCCCGCATGCAGCGGCACGGACTGCTCCTCGAGCAGCGCGGCGAACTTCTGCTCGGCGCCGGGCAGCCGCAGCCCCAGGACCATCCCGCCCGGGGTCAGCACTTGCGCTCCGCCGCCGTGCGCGGCGACGTAGATCATCGGCGTGTGTCCGGCCCGCGCGTAGGTCATGACGCGCGCGTCGAGATCCACCACCGCGTAGGTCATGGTGATGAACGACCGGCTGCCGAGGTTCTCAGCCAGGATGCGATTGGCTTCGATCAGGAGCTGGCGCGGCGACTGGTAGATCTGGCTGAGCGAGAGCAGGAGGCCTTTGAGCTCCGCCATGTACAGCGCCGCCGAGGTCCCCTTCCCCGCCACGTCGGCGATGAGCAGCGCCAGTCGCCGCTCGCCGAGCGTGAAGAAGTCGTAGTAGTCGCCGCCGACTTCGCGCGCGGCGACGCAGACGGCCGCGACGGTGAGACCCGGCATCGCCAGCGGGCCCGACGGCAGGAGCGACATCTGGATCTCGCGCGCGATGCGCAGCTCCTCCTCCATCCGCTTCTTCTCGGCCGCCTGCTGCAGCAGGTCCTCGATGCTGCTCGTCATCTGGTTGAACGAGTCGGCCAGCTCGCCGAGCTGATCGCGCGTCTTGATGTCGATGCGGTGCGTGAAATCGCCCTGGCGCACCCGCTCGGTTCCCATGAACAGGTCGTGCACCGAGCTGGTGATGGATCTCGCCAGGGCGAAGCCCATGACGAGCGCGACGAACTCGATGATGAGAAAGAGCACGGCCACGACGACCAGCACGACCAGGAACAACTGGCCGAGGCTGACGTGGCTCCGCAGCATGCCCTGCGCCGCCGAGATCCGCTCGTAGAGCCCGCTGAGGCGGACGCTCAGGCTGAGGTACGCGACGGCGGAGCGCCCCGTCGCCCAGTCCACGTACTCGAGCACGGCGACGCTGCGCTCGAAGCTGAAGGCCGACACGGGACGCGGCGCCGGCGCGGGCGTCTCCGCTTGGCCGGCCGGCCCCCGCGGCCGGCCGGCCAGCGGGACGGTGCCGTCGCCCGGGTTCGGGACCGTGAGATCCCCGGCGCGAATGCCCGTGACATCGCGCAAGTGCTCGACCACCTGTCCGTTGATGGGCAGATCGACGACGACCGCGTAGGCGCCGCCGTCTCCGGGCGGCGCCACGGCGCGGATGAGCAGTTGCGGCTCGTCGGGCGCATCCGCCGGCGCGCACGTGAGGGTGCCCTCAAAGCCGTCCGGCTGCACCCAGTCGGGCACCGCACCCGGCGGATCGGCGTGCCACCACGGCCCGGCCGTGAAGGCCGGACCGAGCTCACCCCCGCCGCGCGCGGGCGCGGCGGGGATGAGCTCGATTGACAGATCGGGGTACCTCGTGCGGTTCTCGGCGACGTGCCGCTCGATGATCGCGCGCGGCGCGGGTCCCTGTTGCCGCAGCTCCAGCTCGATCGTCCGCGCCAGGACGCGCATCTCCTGAACCAGCCCGTCGTAGCCGTCCCGAAAGAGGTACGCGCTGATGTTCATGAACATCAGCAGACCGCCGAACAGAAAAAACGCGACGACGAGCAGCGTCGGCACGAAGCCGATGAATACGTATGAAAGGATCAGCTTGCGGCGCACGCGCCACAGCAGCCGGCGCTTGACGCTGACCAGCCCGCGCCAGAGCACGTACACCGCCGAGGCGAGCAGGATGAGGCTCGCCGCGCCGTTCACCAGGCGCAGCGGAAGGGGCAAGGGGGTCAGCGCCTGGACTGCGGCCGAGACGAGCTTGACCGCGAGCGCGACGACGAGGAGCCGTCCGGCGAGCGAGCCGAAGAGCCACGCGCGAAGCGACTGCCGCGGCGCGGCCGGCGGCGGCGCCGGGAGTCTCGACGCCTCGATGGCCGCGAGCTTCTCCTCGCGCGTGGGCATCGCCGGACGAGTCGGCGCGTGTCGTCGTCGAAACATGCGCGATTGCAAAGCGCATGATAACAGACTATCGTAAGCGGCCGAGTGACTTCACGCGATCGACGGTCGCGACGCACCCCACGACCATGAAACTGCCATCGTCCGCGCGCTTCGATACCGTGTGCATCCACGCCGGCCAGGAACCCGATCCCGGCACGGGCGCGATCATCACGCCGATCTTCCAGACCTCGACCTACGTGCAGGAGGCGCTCGGCAAGCACAAGGGCTACGAGTACGCGCGGACGCAGAACCCGACGCGCAGCGCGGTTGAGGCCAACCTCGCCGCCATCGAAGGCGGCAAGGCGGGCTTCGCGTTCGCCTCGGGCATGGCCGCGATCAACGCGATCGCCAGCCTGCTCAAGTCCGGCGACCACGTCATCGTGACGGACAACACGTACGGCGGGACGTTCCGGTTGTTCGATCGCGTGCTGACGCGCTACGGCCTCGAGTTCAGTTGGATCGACACGTCGCAGCCCGAGCTCGTGGAGCGGGCCGTCCGGCCGAACACCCGGATGCTGTTCATCGAGACGCCGACCAACCCCGTGCTGCGGCTCACCGACCTCGCGCGCATGGCGGACATCGCGCGCGCCAACGCGCTTTGCCTCGTCGTCGATAACACGTTCGCGAGCCCGGTGCTCCAGCGCCCTCTCGCGCTCGGCGCCGACATCGTGATGCACAGCACGACCAAATACCTGAACGGCCACAGCGACGGCGTCGGCGGCATCGTCGTGACGACGCGCGACGATGACACCGAATGGATGAAGTTCGTGCAGAACGCGGCCGGAGCGATCCTGAGCCCGTTCGACTCGTGGCTGGTGTTGCGCGGCACGAAGACCCTGCCGCTCCGAATGGAGCGGCACTGCCGGAACGGCATGGCCCTCGCCGAGTTCCTGGCGTCACATCCGAGAGTGACGCGCGTCATCTACCCGGGGCTGCCGGATCATCCTCAGCACGAGCTGGCGAAGCGGCAGATGACGGGGTTCGGCGGGATGTTGTCGTTCGACGCCGGCTCTCTCGAAGCCGCGCGCCACGTGCTCAATCGCGTGCGGCTGCTGGCGCTCGCCGAAAGCCTCGGCGGTGTCGAGACACTGATCTGTCATCCCGCGTCGATGACGCACGCGTCAGTGCCGCCAGAACGGCGCCAGGCTATCGGTCTGACCGACAGCCTGGTGCGCATCTCGGTTGGGATCGAGGATCCGGACGATCTGAAAGACGACCTGCGACAGGCGCTCGCCTAGCCTTACCGGGCACGCTGGGCCTTCGCGACGTGGATGTTGCGGGCCGCCACGGCCGCCGTCACGCCGTTGGCGATCGCCATCACCACGACCGCGCCCACGCGATTCTTCTTCCACATCCGCTCGGCTGCGAAGATCGTCCCCGCCGTCGTGACGGCCTTGTACGCCGCCATCGCGGCGGCATGGCCTCCAAGCCTCGCGACGACCGGGTTCTGCTCGCGCGCGCCCGCGCCCACGGCCCGAAGCGTGGTGTAGATGTCAAGCGCCTGCATGGCACCGAGGCTCACATACATCGCCGGCAGCGCGGGCGGACGCTTGGGCGTCAGCCAGGTGGGCGGCAGAATGACCGGGTCGGCTGCCGCCGGCGGCGGCGGCTCAGGCCGGGCCGACTCGAACAGCAGAGCTGGCGAAAGCAGCCTCATGGGTTCGACGTCCTGGGCGAACGCGTTCGCGCTGAACGTCAGGCAGGCGGTGGCGATCAGAAGAACTCGTAGTCTCAACATCGGGATCCTCCGGCTGCCGCTGCCTTATAGCGGAATCAATGCCGTCCGCCAGGCAGGCCGTGAGATCCGCTAAGTCATGATGCGGCAAAGCCTTAGGTCGACCGCGCCGCACGGCGCTGACCGGCGGCACGTGCTCGGGTGGCACGGCGAGCGACGTGGCGGGCCGCAGGCGTGTCGCAAGCGCACAGCCGGGGCGCGCCTGCGCGGCGCGGGCGATCTCGACAAGACGGGGCCCGCCGAGATCCAGGAACGTCCGGACCAGGTCGCCGCGCATGCGCCCCGCACGCATTTCGCGCTGGAGCTCCTCGCCGGCCCGGTCCGAGGGCCAGGCGGGCTTGTAGGGACGCGCGGTGGTTAATGCGTCGTAGACGTCGACGATACCCATAATCTGCGCGACGAGCGGAATCTCCTCGCCGCGCAGGCCGAGCGGATAGCCGCGGCCGTCGTACCGCTCGTGGTGATGGAGGATGATGGGCCGGACGCGCTGAAGCGAGTGCAGCTCGCCGCAGAGCGCATCGCCGACGAACGTGTGGCTCTTCATGATCTCGAACTCGGTCGCCGTGAGCGGGCCCGACTTCAAGAGCAGCGCGTCGGGGATCGCAATCTTGCCGAGATCGTGCAGGTACCCGCCATGGTCGAGCGCGCGCAGGTCCTCGTGATCGAGCCCCACACGCTCCCCAAGCGCCACGGCGTACCCGGCCAGCCGCTCGCAGTGACCGACCGTGTACGGATCACGCGCCTCGATCGTGAGCGCCAGACTGCGGATCACGGCCTCGGCCGAGTCGAGCGCATCCGTGTATCGCTTGATCCTGATGAGGGACCGCACACGCGCCAGCAGCTCGTGCACGTCGACCGGCTTGGTCAGAAAGTCGTCGGCGCCGGCGTCGATCCCCGCGAGACGGCTGTCGCGATCCTGCAGCCCTGTCACGAGCACGACGGGCAGCAACCGAGTGTCCGGGTCGCTCTTCAGCCGCCGGCACACTTCGAACCCGTCGACGATTGGCATCATCACGTCGAGCAGGACGACGTCCGGCCGTTCGTGTGGAATCGCCGCCAGCGCCGTCGCGCCGTCCGCCGCCTCGCAGACGACAAAGCCTTTCGACGACAGAACTCGATTGAACAAGGTGAGGGTGGCGGGCGTGTCATCGGTGATGAAAACCTTGCCCGGCGAGGTTCGTGGCGACCCTGTGGGCGGCGTCCCGAGCGGCATGGCAGTCCTCTCTCCCGGTCTCCCGCCTTGAAACTCCCGTGCCAGGCCCCTTGGAAGCGGCCCACCGCCGCGGGCCGGACACGGAACGTGCCGCGAAGCACCATTCTCGCGGCACGTTACGCGGCCTCGCCCTCCCCGACTGGAATGGCGTCGGGGGTAGCGCCGGTCGCCGGACTCCTGCCGCGCCGTGCGTCTTTGTCACGGTGTCGGGCGCGAACGCCCGTCTCGGGGTTTCATGCTAAGCTCACGGCCCACGCAGGCGGGCGCTTTGCCTGCGTCCTGAGCTCAGCCACTCGGCAGGCGACCATGCCCGAGCCCGCTCGCCCGCTCCTGCTCGTCGTGGACGATGAACCGCCGATCCTCAGCCTCGTCGTGCGCTACGCCACGGCGGCCGGTTTCGAGGTCGTCACCGCCACCGGCGGCCGTCAGGCGCTGGACCTGCTCCAGCAGCGTCCCGCCGATGTCGTGATGGTCGACCTGCGCATGCCCGAGATCAACGGCCTCGACGTGCTGCGCGAGGTACGCTCGCGCGTGCCCGGGTGCGAAGTGATCCTGATGACGGGCTATGCCGACGTGCAGAGCGCGGTCGAGGCGATCAAACTCGGCGCCCGCGACTACCTGGCGAAGCCCTTCGAGCCCGATCGGCTGCGCGACCTGCTCAGCTCCGTGCAGCAGGAAACAGAGCGGCGGCGAAACCTGATCGCGCTCGAGCAGGCCGCGGCCCGCGAGGTGGAGTTCTGCGGCATGATCGGCCGCGGCCCGGCGATGCAGGAGGTCTTCAGCCTCATCCGCCGGCTGGCGCCGCACCTGCGGTCTGCGCTCATCACCGGCGAAACCGGCGTCGGCAAGGAGCTGGTGGCGCGGGCGCTCCACCAGCACGGCCCGCGGCGCGATCGCCGCTTCGTGGCCGTCAACTGCTCCGCGGTCGTCGAAACGCTGTTCGAATCAGAACTCTTCGGACACGTGCGGGGCGCGTTCACAGGCGCGGTCGACAACAAGGTGGGCCTCTTCGAAGCGGCCTCGGGCGGCATGCTGTTCCTCGACGAGATCGGCGAGCTGCCGCAGGCCATGCAGGCGAAGCTGCTGCGTGTGCTCGAAACCGGCGAGGTGCAGCGCGTGGGATCGCACGACACGCGGCGCGTCGACGTGAGCGTGATCGCGGCCACCAACCGCGATCTGCGCGCGGAGGTCGCCGCGGGGCGCTTCCGGAACGATCTCTTCTACCGGCTCGCCGTCGTCGAGCTGAAAGTGCCGCCGCTGCGCGAGCGCCGCGAGGACATTCCGTATCTGACCGCCGCGATGGTCAAGGAGTTCGCCGACCGCCTGAAGCGGCCGGACCTGACGCTGAGCATCGGCGCGGAGCGCCTGCTGATGTCCGCGCCCTGGCCAGGGAATGTGAGGGAGCTGCGCAACGTCTTCGAGCGCGCGTGCATCCTTGCCGAGACGCACTGGATCACCGAGCGCGAGATCGCGCGATCGCTCGCGGCCGCCGTTGACAGCGCGGACATCGCGGCCCGGACTGCCGCGTCCGACATCCCCCCGGCCGGCGTCGCCGGCCTGCCGGCGGCCACGTCGCTCTCGAGCCTCGAGCGCGATCACATCATGCGCGTCCTCGAGCAGACGAAAGGCAACAAGCAGGCTGCGGCGACGGTGCTCGGCCTCAGCCGCCGGGCGCTCTACCGGCGCCTGCATCGCTACGGGCTGATCAAGTCGGAGGAAGTCGAGGCGATCAAGGCCGGCGAGGAAGACGACGAGGCTTAGGCGTCCTCGGCCGCGCCGCCGAGATCGACCGCCGTGCAGTCCCGCATCCAGCGCAAGTAGGCGTCGTTGCCGTCCACGATCGG
>CAYHSN010000174.1:0-7073 GCA_964359235.1 uncultured Vicinamibacterales bacterium
GTTAGGCCGAGGCGTTATACCGACAGAGATAAGGAAGACTTCGGATCCTTTTTCACTTAGACCGGAAGCATCTGGCTGCTACGAACATCGAAGTGGCTCGGGCCACGTCGATGTTCGGTGTGGAGCAACTGGCCCTCTCGGGCAGCGGCGCGCTGTCTGGGGCTCACGTCGGAGATCTTCCCCCTGCGCTAAGCAGCGCGAGCAGTTCTTGCTCCGCATACCTGAAGATTTCCGCCATTTTCGGAGCTGATGGAGGACCAAGGCATGTGCATGCCCTGCAGCAAGACCAGGGCGAGACCGGCGGAAGGCTCGTCACCCTGCCATCAAAACGGCTCCCGAAGAAACAGGTAGAGACAAAGGTCGGATAGACTGCGGCTCGCCCACGGCATTCCTCCAGCGGGAGCCGTGGCCTACGATCTTACGTGGCGAGCACCAGTTCGATGGTCTCGATCCGGTGTGGATCCAAGGTGACCTCGACGGCGCCGTCGCCCAGCGGCAGATCCTGCCGGCGCTCCTCGAGGAAATCCACCATGAACGCGCCGGTGATCGGCGCGTGGCATCGGACGCGCACCGAGGCGGGGGTGTCCTCCGGGTTGAACAGCCGGACCATCGTCGTCTCGCGGTCGTCGGCCTGCTTGCACGCGCTCACCACGGCGGCGCCGCCGACGGGCTCGAGGCGAAGGAAGGAGGCGCTGGCGGGCATCCCACCGCCCGCGCCGATGGCCGCAACGACACGGGGCGGCGCCATGAAGGACGCAGCGCACGCAAACAGCGCAGCAGGGGCCGGCGGCGCGCCGCGCGGCTCGAACGCGAGCCTGAACTCGTGCCGTCCGAGACACTGGGCGCCGGGCGTGGCCAGGCCCGGTCCCGCGTGCCCCGCAGGGCGCGTCACGAGATCGTCCCGCGAGAGATCGCCCACGCATCGCAGGAGCGTGACGCCGACCCGCACGCCTCCTCCGCCTTCGCCGGGCGCCATCGCCTCGTACTCCATCAGGCCCTCGCCGTAGATGATCCCGCCGGCGCGCTCGTCGCCGGCCTCGACAAAGGCGATCATCGGCGCCGAACTGACCGGCATTTCGCCGAGCACCTGCACCGGAACCTGGCGTCGTGGCGGCCGATGCGCGACGCCGAACGCGGTTTCGGCGCGCACCTCGGCGATCGCCCCCGCGCCGACCGGAAACAGCACCCGGAGGCGATGATCGCGGCAGCGGTTTTCAACGGTCACGTGCCAGCCGACGCGCGGTGAGCCGGCGTCGAGCGTGACGACCGTACTGACCGACAGAGACTCGAGATCGGTCTGCCGTCCGCTCCGGTCGCCGGTCGCGCCGGCGGGCACGCAGAGCGCCAGGTCGACGCGGAAGGCGGCGCGCACCGGACCTGCCTGGACCCGGCTGATGCGAACGGCGGTCGCATCGGCGGATGTCAGCCGCCGGTCGTTGCGCGGTGGTGAGTAGTTGTATTCGTCGCCGACGTCGCCCACGTCTTCCAACTCACCGCACCGGACATAGCGCGTCCCGTGGCGTCGATCCACGACGTCCACCGTGCCATCGTCATTGATGGACAGGCGGACGAACTCGTTCTCGGCGGATCGATCAGTCGTGGTGACCGCCCGCGAGGCGCGGCTGTCCGCCGGCCATCGCGGCCCCGAAGCGTTGGCCTCAGGGCCATCGGAGTCCGCCAGCGCGAGGTCGAACGTGGCATAGCCGCACGCGGAAATCTCGCCCCACCAGGCGACGCGCAGCCGGCGAGCCCGCAGCGCCCATGGCGTCTCGAAGCGGCTCATCACGAAGGTCGTGACCACCTCCTCGGCGAGCACCTGGAACGGTCGGGCCCGATCGTCGTGCGCCCTGACCGACGTCAGGCGCGCGCCGCGCGGCCAGAACGCCACGGGGGCGTCGAGCGCTTCGGGATCCACGCGCCGCCGGGGTTCGGCGCTCTCGAAGGGCAGATCGACGACGGCCTCGATGACGCCGCGGAACGCCTGCGCCAGCGGATTCATCGCGACCGCGCGCCACACGCCTGGCGCGGGCGCGGGAACCGCGCGCGCGATGACGGTCAGCGCCGATTCGGTGACCGCATCAGCGACCTCTCCGGCCCGGGCGAACCGCGTCATGTTCTCCTCGTGCACCGCATCGATGCTGCAGCCGCAGATGCTGTCGTGCGGGTGGTTTTGCAGCAGCGTCCGCCACGCGTAGCGAATCTCGTCTGCGGGATACGGGGCGCCCAGCATCGACGCAAACGTGGAGAGGGGCTCGGCCCATCGTTCGAGGGCCGTCTGCACCCGCGCGTTCGCCTGCTTGAGAGACACGCGCGCCGAGAGAACGCCAGGCAATAACGACGCGTAGTCCTCCCCGCTCCGCAGTTCTCCTCGCACGGTTTCGAGGCCCGCGCCTCGGTCGGCCGACCCGCGGATGGCGGTTCGAATGGCGTCCACGTAGGCGGGCAGTGTCGAGTGCCGCGCGTGCACCCCGTGGACTTCCGAGAGCCTCCGGATGAGCTCCGGGATCACCGGATGCGGCTGCACGTGGTCGACGCCGTTCATCAGCAGCACCTCGCCGAACGCCGAGCGCTCGGCCTCCGCCTGAACCGCGGCCCTGCTCCTCTCGACCATCACGTCCGGCTTGAAGTGCACGCGCGTGGCGTTGCAGTACCCCTCGGGCGGCAGATGGAGCATGAGCACGCGCGATCCGTCGGGCGCCTCCCACCAGTACTCCGCCTTGCGCCCGCCGAACCCGCGCCACAGGATGGCGTTGTCCAGGCCGAAGTGCCGGAGAATCTGCGGCATCTGACCGACGTGGCCGAACAGGTCGGGCAGGTAGCCGACCGGCATCGACCCACCGAACCCGCGCGCGATGCGCTGGCCGAGCGCGAGGTTCCGGATCAGCGACTCGCCGCTCACCAGGAACTCGTCCGGCATGTCGTACCACGGGCCAACGAGAATGCGTCCTTCGCCGATGAGTTTCCGCAGCCGCGGCTCCTGCCGCGGCCGCAGCTCGAGATAATCCTCGAGCACGATCGTCTGGCCGTCGAGGTGGAAGTACTGAAACTCCGGACCGCTCTCCATCAGATCCAGCAACCGGTCGACCAGCGCCACCAGGCGGAGCCGGAACTGCTCGCGCGTGAGGTACCACTCACGATCCCAGTGGGTGTGGGAGACCACATGCACGTTCAGCACCGCGGTCCCCGACGGCATGCCGTTATCCCTTGACCGCACCGGCGGTCAGCCCGGCGACGAAATAGCGTTGGAGAAAGATGAAGGCCGCGATGACCGGCGCCAGCCCGATCAGGCTGGCCGCCGCGACAATCTGCCATTCGGTTTCGTACGCGCCCTGAAAACTGAACAGTCCGATCGGCATCGTGAATCGTTCCTGCGAATCGAGCAGCACGAGCGCCAGCGCGAACTCCGACCAGTACGCCGCCAAATTGAAGATGGCGGTCGCGGCGAGGCCCGGGCCAAGCACCGGCAACGCGATCACCCGGAGGACACGCCAGCGCGACGCGCCGTCGAGCAGCGCCGCCTCGAAGATGGCCCGGGGAATGGCGTCGAAGAACGTCTTCAGGACCCAGATGGTGAACGGCACCTGCATGGCGCCGTACACCAGGATGAGGCCGGCGTGGGTGTCAATCAACCCAAGCCGCTCGATCAGTCCATACAACGCCACGAGCAGGATCAACGGCGACAGCATCTGCACCGCGAGCAGCACGGCCAGCAGGGGCTGACGCCCACGGAATCGCTCGCGCGACAGCACGTAGGCCGCCGGGATGCTGACCGCGAGCGTCAGCACCATCGCCAGGATCGCCACCTTCGCGCTGTTCCAGACATACCACGGCACCTGCGTCCGCTCGACGACGAAGGCGTAGTTGCCGAGGGTCGGGTCGGCGGGGATCCATCGCGGCGGGTACTCGTAGACGGCAGCCTTGCTCTTCAGGGACAGCGACACGAGCCAGACCAGCGGCAGCAGGAAGGCCGTGGCGGCGGCGGCCATGCCCATGACCAACGGCCAGCGGCGCGAACGGAGAGCCGCGCTCACGAAGCCTCTCCGGAGTGTGACGCTGAGCGCCCGATCATCATGCGGGCGGCCGCCCAGGCGAGCGCGAGGTTGAGCGCCAGCATGACGACGGCAATCGCCGCCGCCTTCCCGGCCTGCAGGTCGAAGAACGCGGACCGGTACATGGAGAGAGACAGCACTTCCGTCTGTCGAGCGGGGCCTCCGCCCGTCAGCGGGAAGATCAGATCGAACGTATTGAGCGAGTAGATCGTGACCAGGATCAGGTTCAGCAGGATCACCGGCGCCAGTTGCGGCAGGAGCAGCCAGCGGAGGCGCTGCCACGGCCGCAGTCCTTCGAGATCCGCCGCCTCGTGCAGTTCACGCGGAATCCGCTGCAACCCGGCGTATTGAAGAATCATGCTGAACGCGCAGCCGCGCCAGGTATTCGCCACGATGATCGATCCGAGTGCGAGCGAGCCGGCCGACAGAAACGGCAGCGGGTCGCCTCCGAGCAGGCGGATGGTGTAATTCGCGATGCCTGAGCGGTTCTCGATGAGCAGGACCTTCCAGAGGACGCCCACGATGACGCCCGGCACCACCCACGCACCGACCACGGCCGCCCGTACGAACATCATCCCCGCAATCCCGCGCCGCCGCGCGGCGTCGATCACGCACGCAAGCGCCAGCCCGATGCCGAGCTGCAGCGCGACGGAGCTCACGACGAACGCGAGCGTGACGGCGAGCATCACCCGTGTGTGCGGATCGACGAGCATCGCGCGGAAGCTTTCGAGCGTGTACACGTAGGGGCCCGCCGGGGCGCCGGTGTCGGTCATCGACAGCCGGAGCAGCTCGAAGATCGGATACAACAGAACGGCGGCCACGAGCACGACGGCCGGGAACAGCCACACGGAGACGAACGCCCGCTGCCGCCCGACGGCGGCCACGAGCAACAGGACCGCGCCCGCCGCGAGCAGGCCGGGCACCCACGTCAGCGGGTCGATTCCCCGCGCGACTTGTGCGGTCGACAACCGGCGCGCGTACTCGCTCTGGACCGCGCGCCAGGCGTCTTCGAGCGCCGCTTCCGGAGTCTTCGCCCCCGAGACCGTGTCCCCAATGGCAAGCTGGAGTTGTTGCGAGATCGCCGGGTAGATGGCCGCGGCGGGGCGCGCCCGCCCCGTGAGCACGATCTCCCCGAAGCGCTGATACCAGCGGTCGTTGAACTGCGGAAACTCCTTATACACGCTGCGCCGCACCGGCAGGTGGCCGGTGGCGGCACTGATGCGCGCCGCGTTCGGCGCCTGCTCGACAAAATGGATGAACTCGGCGGCCGCGCGCTGCCGCGCCGGATCGCGCGCGAAGACGACCCAGACCCACCCTCCGGTCCCCGTGGAGGCGGTCCCGCGCGCCGCCTGGGGAATCGGGGCGACATCCCAGCGCGCGAACTCATCAGCGCTCAGGTTCGTCTCGAGGTCCCGCAGCTGCCAGTTGCCTCCAAGGAACATCGCCACGTCGCCGGCGATCGCAGCCGAGGTCAACTGCTGGTAATCGTTCGACGCCAGGACGGAGCGTGGCGTCGATCCGGTCTCAATCGTGTCGCGGAGAAATGAGAGCACCGCGAGCATCCGCTCGCGGTGGGGCGGCAGGCCGAACACGGGCTCTCCGGCGGGTCCCACCAGCTCGCCGCCCTGCGCCCAGAACATGGGCAGGTTGTCGAAGACGGTCGCTTCCCAGCGGCCCGCGTTGTACAGATAGCCTGCGATGCCTCGCTCCCGCGAGATGCGCGAGGCGACCGCGAGCAGTTCCTCCCACGTGGCGGGCGGCACGGGGACCAGATCCTTGCGATAGAACAGCACCCGGCAGTCGGTCTCGTGCCACAGGCCGTAGACCTGGCCGCCCGCGCCCGACAGCGTCTCGATCGTGAACGGGAGGAAGTCGCGCCGATCTTCTTCCGGCCAGTAGCGGTTCAGCGGCTGAACATGGCCCGCTTCGAGAAAGAGCGGCATCCAGAAGCTGTCGATCGACGCGACGTCGGGCAGGCGGCCGGCGGCGGCCGCGAGGAGCAGCTTGGCCTTGTGCTGCTCGAGCGCCGGCATGACCGACACTCTCAACTGGACGTCGCGATGCGCACCTGCCCATTGGCCGAACACATCGTGGAACGCGTCCGCGATCGCCGGACGCGCGGCGAGATGCGAGTAGTCCTGCTGCGCCCAGACGCTGAGCGAGATCGGGGCGTCCGGCGCGCCGACCCGGACAGGCGTGACCAGCGGCTGCGCGGAGGCGTCAGCCGCCAGCAGGATCGCGACGGCCGCAGCCCCGGCGGTCCACGCGTGGAGGGACCGTCGCCTCATCGATCCCCGAGCCGGTGCGGCGTTGTGGTGACGTGAATCGGATTGGTCATCGCCAGCATCGCCAGCAGCGTGCCGTCGGCCGCGTAGACGTGTGCGCGCAGGTAGCCGGCGGCGGCCTCGCGCCGAAACCTCGCGACGCCCCGCTCGAGCGGCCGATCGTCGACGACCTCCCAACGCGCGAATTCTACCAGACGCCGGGCGGCGGAACCAGACGGGGCTGGTTGTCGTCCCGGCGTGATTTCTGAATTCTGAATTCTCTATACAACGGGATCAAGCCTTCGTTCTTCACACTTAGCATGGCGCGATACGTTTCGGTTTCGTTGACACAACTGTAAACGGGCCGTATACTGCCGGAGTTCCTTCCTCGCTCCGGGAGTTCACCATGACGCGACGCCGCGCACTGGCCCCTTTTGCCGCCCTCGTCACCTTTCTGACCCTCTCCTCGGACGCTTTCGCACAGATCGACACCGGCGTGATCGTCGGCCGCGTCGTCGACGACAGCGGCGCGGTGCTGCCGGGCGTGTCGATGGTGGCCACGCAGGACGGCACCGGCGTGTCGGCGACGTCCGTGTCGAACGAACGCGGCGAATACATCTTTCCCGGCCTTCGCGTGGGCACCTATACGGTGACGGCAGAACTGCAGGGATTCCGGCGCGCGGTGCGGCGAGACATCCGCGTCAACGTGCAGACGCGCGCGCAGGTGGACCTGCAGCTAAGTGTGGGCGCGTTCACCGAA
>CAYHSN010000175.1:0-2490 GCA_964359235.1 uncultured Vicinamibacterales bacterium
AGATGATGCCGTACGGCGTACGCGACGAGCTCGGCGCTCGTCGTCCTCTCCATCTTCTGCAGGATGCGCGATCGATACGTGCTGACGGTCTTGACGCTCAGCCCGAGCGCCCCGGCGATCTGCGTCGGCGTCTTCCCGGACGCGATCAGACGCATCACCTGTCGGACGCGCGGCACTTCTCGAGCACGTCGGGACCGTCGACCGCTTCGCCCGCGACCATGATGTCGGGCTTCTCGGTCAGGATCTGCTTGATCCCCTGTCGGACCACCGGGTGATCGTCAGCGATGAGGACCTTCGAGCGCGGCGAGCAGGCCGAGGCGGTCGAGGGCGGCCGGCCGCAGTTCCGTGGAGATGCGGCGCACGCTCTGGATGGTCGCGTCGATGACCTGCGACATGGCGGTGATCTTGCCGCGCAGGGCGAGGGCCGTTTCCTCCGCGCACTCGGTGAGGCGCGCGTCCAGCCACGCCAGATCCATCTTGAGCCCGGCCAGCGGCCGGAGTCGTCGAACCGAGGCACGATCTTGTCCTCGATCCAGCGGTACCGCCGCTCGGCCGGTGACGAAGCCGGTACGTGCGGATGCCAGGCTTCTTCTCGCGAGCGATTGCGCGCGTGGCCTTCTCGACACCGTCCACCTCGTCGGGATGAAGCAGGTTGAACCAAAGGCGGGGATCGCGGATGAACGCGTCAGGCGGGCACCCGAGGATTCTCTGCGCTTGACCACTGACAAACTGGACCGTGCCGTTGAACACGTCGTCCGGTGCGAGGGCCACGCTGTAGACGACCTCGTCCACGTTGTCCAGAATCAGGCGCTGGAGGGTCTTGTGCTCACGGAGGGCTTGCTCCGCGCGGCAGTGGTCCGTGACGTCGACGGCGGCGCTGGCAACGCCGGTCACGCGTCCGGCTGAGTCTCGCTGCGGCTCGACGCAGAGGTCGTAGTAGGGCCGTCTGTGCGGCGAGTCCCGCCTGTGGGTTGTGGATCCCCGTGTACCGGAGGGCCCGGTCCTGGCTGAAGAGCGCTACCGGCGCACGCGAGAGGACGGCGCGGAACGGTTCCTCGATCGTGGTGACCACGGCGGTCGGCCGGGGTCGCGGGCGACGGCGTCGCGTTGCCTGAGTCCGTTTGGCTCGCGTCATGAAGGGTCCCCCGGGGCGTACGGCACGACCGCCTCGTCGGGGAAAATCTTGCCGGGGTTCAGGATGCCGTTCGGGTCGAACGCCCGCTTGATCCGTTTCATGAGCGCGATTTCGTCGGGCGACAGCTCGATGCCGAGATACTTCGCCTTCGCGAAGCCGATCCCGTGCTCGCCGCTGATCGATCCCTCGAGCGCCACGACGCCCTCGAACAGCGCCCGCTCCGCCCGATGGCCCCGTTCCTGCTCTTCCCTGCTCTCGGCGTCCACGATCACGTTGACATGGATGTTGCCGTCGCCCACATGGCCGAAGCACGGAATGCGCAGGCCGGACTCGCGCCGGAGGCGATCGACGAGCTGGAACAGCTCCGGGATGCGCCCCTTCGGCACGACGATGTCGTGATTGAACTTGAGCGGCGAAAGGGTCTTCAGCGACGGCGACAGCTCGCGCCGCACGCGCCAGAGCTCCTGGCGCTCGGCTTCGTCTTTGGCGCGCAGCACCTCGGTCGCACCGGCCGCGCGGCAGGCCTCCTCGACGCGCGAGGCTTCGCCGGTCACCTGCTCCGACAGCCCGTCCACCTCGACGAGCAGGAGCGCGGCGGTGCCGGGCGGCGCAAGCGAGGTGACGTTCAAATAGCGTGCGACGGCCTCGAGGCAGTCACCGTCCACGAGCTCCAGTGCAGCGGGCACGACGCGGCGGCGAATGAGGCCGGTGACGGCGGCAATGGCGTGTTCAACGCTCGGGAACGTCGCACGCAAGGTCGCCTGGACGGGCGGCTTGGGAATCAGTCGCAGCGTGACCTTCGTGATGATCGCGAGCGTGCCTTCCGAGCCGACGAGCAGGTGCGTCAGGTCGTAGCCCACGACGTTCTTCACGGTCTTGCCGCCGGTCCTGACGATCTCGCCGGTCGGCAGGACCGCCTCAAGTCCCAGCACCCAGTGCGTCGTCACGCCGTACTTGAACGCGCGCGGCCCGCCCGCGTTCTCCGCGACGTTTCCGCCAATCACCGATTCTTTCAGGCTCGCCGGATCCGGAGGATAGAAGAGTCCGACCCGCTCGACCGCCGCCTGCAAGTCGCCTGTGATCACGTTCGGTTCGACGACGGCGAACAGGCTGTCCTCGTCGATGCGCAGGATTCGGTTCAACCGCTCCAGGCTGAGGACGACGCCGCCGCAGACGGGGACGGCGCCACCGGTGTAGCCCGTCCCGCCGCCGCGCGGCGTGAGCGGCACGCGTTGGTCGTTGCAGAGCCTGGCAATCGCCGCGATCTCTTCTGTGGAGCCGGGGAGGACGACGAGATCGGCGGGATGGCCGCGCTTCAGCGCATCCACGCCGTAGGCGTCGCACGAGGCGGCGTC
>CAYHSN010000175.1:2590-3739 GCA_964359235.1 uncultured Vicinamibacterales bacterium
CACGAACTCCAGCAGGCGCTTCGCGCCCTCCTTCAGCTTGTGCGGCGCGGCGGCGTACGAAATCCGGATGAAGCCGGGGGCATCGAAGGCCTCGCCCGCCGTAAGGGCCACCTGCTTGCGCGCGAGGAGGTCGCGCGCGAACTCGGCCGACGTGCGGAGCCCGTCGACCGACAGAAAGTCGGAGACATCGAGAAACAAGTAGAACGCGCCGGCCGGCTTCACAAAGCGCAGCCTCGGTTCGACCGACAACCACGTGCACAGCCGGTCGCGCCGCTCGCGGTACTCGTCGAGCATGCGCGTGACCGCCTCCTGCGGGCCGCTCAGCGCCGCGATCGCCGCCTTCTGGGTGATCGAGTTGACGTTGGACGTGGCATGACCCTGGAGGGTACTGCAGGCGTTGATGAGATCCGCGGGGCCCATCGCCCAGCCGATTCGCCAGCCCGTCATCGCGTACGCCTTCGACGCGGATCCGCAGAGGACCGTCCGGTCGCGCATGCTGTCTCCCAGCACCTTCGGGAGATTGTGCGGCGCCGGGTCGTAGATCAGGCGCTCGTAGCACAGGTCGACCACCACCCAGATGCCGCGCTCGGCCGCCGCGTCGGCGACCCGCGCCATGTCCGCTTCGGAGATCAAGGCGCCGGTCGGGTTGCACGGCGAATTGATGACGATGGCGCGGGTACGCGGCGAGATCGCTCCGACGATCGACTCCGCGTGAATGGCGAACCCGTCCTCGGCGTGCGTCCGCACCAGCACCGTCGTGGCGCCGGCCAGCTTGATCTGCTCTGGAATCGTCGGCCAGGCGGGCGCATGCGTGATCACCTCGTCGCCCGGTCCCAGGAGCGCGAGCGACGCGTTGTAGAGCGCCTGCTTGCCGCCCGCGGTGACGATGACCTCGTTCGGCGCGTACTCGACGCCGTAGTCGAGACGCGTCCGGTCGCACACCGCCTGCTTCAGCTCGAGGATGCCCGCGTTCGCGGTGTAGCGGGTGAAATTGCGGGTGATCGCGTCCTTCGCCGCGGTCTTGACGTGCGTCGGTGTCGGAAAATCCGGCTCACCCGCGCCCAGATCGACGACGTCGATGCCGGCGCGGCGGAGCCGATCGGCCTCGGCCGTGACGGCCAGCGTGGGCGACGGCGCCAGGTCGGCCAT
>CAYHSN010000175.1:3839-7070 GCA_964359235.1 uncultured Vicinamibacterales bacterium
GCCGATCGGCCTCGGCCGTGACGGCCAGCGTGGGCGACGGCGCCAGGTCGGCCATGCGCGACGCGAGGCGCGGCGCAGACGACGATGGAGGTCGAGCATCGTGCACGGGCGGTGCTCCCTCGAGCAGGGGGGTGAACGGCTTGCGGGTTGATTGTAAGTCAGGAATGGATCATTTACGACGCGGCGTACAAAGAAAGGGGCCGCGCAAGCTCGGCCCCTACGATGTCAGACAACGACGATGTCAGACAACGGGCGACTCACCGGGCCGCCCCATGCTCCCGTTCGTGGCCCTTCGTGTCCTTCGTGCCTTCGTGGCGTCTCGGAAGCCTTCGTGTCCTTCGTGTTTACAGCTTCGGTCCCGCGGCCGCGACCTCGGGCGGGCACCCGGACTCGAACTTCCGGAAGTTCTCGATGAACCGGCTGGCGAGCTGCCGGTACTTCTGCATGTAGGTGTTCTTGTCCGGCCAGGCCTCGGCCGGGTTCAGCACCGAGTCGGGCACCCCCTCGCACTTCTGCGGCACGGCGAACCCGAAGATCGGATCTTCCTTGTACGGCACGTCCTTCAGCTTGCCCGTGAGCGCCGTGTTCAGCAGCGCGCGCGTGTGGCGAATGCTGATGCGCTTGCCGATGCCGTACGGCCCGCCGACCCAGCCCGTGTTGACCAGCCAGACCGTTGCGCCGTAGCGCAGCATCTTGCGCTTCAGCAGGTCCGCGTAAAAGTACGGGTGGTGCACCATGAACGGTCCGCCGAAGCAGGCGCTGAACGTCATCTGCGGCTCGTGGCCCAGGCCGGCTTCCGTGCCGGCCAGCTTCGAGGTGTAGCCCGACACGAACTGGTACAGCGCCTGGTCGGGTTCGAGCCGCGCGATGGGCGGCATGACGCCTGACGCGTCGCACGTCAGGAACACGATGTTCGTCGGATGGCCGGCGCGCTTCTCCGGCAGGGCGTTGCTGATGTACTCGAGGGGATACGACGCGCGCGTGTTCTCGGTGATGAGATCGGCATCGAGATCGGTCAGCCGCGTGATTGGATCGAAGATCACGTTCTCGAGCAGCGTCCCGAACATTCGCGTCGTCGCGTAGATCTGCGGCTCGGCGGACGGCGAGAGCTGAATGACCTTCGCGTAGCACCCGCCCTCGAAGTTGAAGACCCCGTTGTCGCTCCACCCGTGCTCATCGTCGCCGATCAGTCCTCGAAGCGGGTCGGCCGAGAGCGTCGTCTTGCCGGTACCCGACAGGCCGAAGAAGAGCGCGACGTCGCCGCCTGTCCCCACGTTGGCCGAGCAGTGCATCGGCATGACGCCCCGCAGCGGCAGCAGATAGTTGAGGACGGTGAAGATCGACTTCTTGATCTCGCCGGCGTACGCGGTGTTGCCGATGATGCCCAGACGCTGATCGAAGTTCAGGACGATGAACGTCTCCGAGGCGGTCTGGTCGATCTGCTGCACGCCCTTGAACCCCGGCGCGCAGACGATCGTGAACTCAGGCACGTGGCGCCGGTACTCGTCGTTCGACTGCGGCAGCAGGAACATGTTCCGGGCGAACAGGCTGTGCCACGCGTGCTCCGTGATGATCCGGATGGGCAGGCGGAACTCCGGGTCCGCCCCCGCGTAGCAGTCCTGCACGAACACGTCGCGCCCCTGGAAGTAGCCTTGCAGGCGGCTGAAGACGTCGTTGAACTTGTCGGTCGCGAATGGCCGGTTGTACTGGCCCCACCACACGTGGTCCTCGCTCGACGGCTCGCGGACGATGAACTTGTCGTTGGCCGAGCGCCCCGTGTGTTTGCCCGTGTTGACCACGAGCGGGCCCTGCCTGGTGATCTTCGCTTCGTTGCGGAAGACGATCTCCTCGTACAGGGCTTCGGTCGGCAGGTTCCAGTACACCTGGTGAAGGTTCGTCAGGCCGTGGTTGACGAGGCCGTAGTCGCTGCGAACGGCGCCCGCCTGGCCCTGCGTTGGCGTCTTGATGTCGAGGATGTTGTTCATAGCCAGTCCCTCACCAGCTTCTTGTCGCCGATGTAGATCTCGTTGGCTGACTCGGGATCGAGCGCCCACTTCATGCGCGCGAGCCCTTCGGTCACATCTTTCACGGTTCCCGCGTAGCTGAGACGCAGGTGCCCTTCCAGGCCGAACTCCTTGCCGGGCACGGTGACGACCAGGGCCTTCTTGAGGAGGAACTGCGACAGCTCCAGCGACTTGTTGCTGTAGGCGCGGAAGTCGGGCAGGCAGTAGAACGTGCCCAGCGGCTTGGTGACCTTGACGCCGCGGAACGTCTGCAGCTCTTGCATGATGACGTCGCGGTTGTTCTGGATCTGCAACCGGAGCGCCTCGACGACGCTCTGCAGCCCGAGCAGCGCGCCCTCGGCGCCCGCCTGCAGGATCGACGACACGCAGGAGGTCGTCTGCGCCTGGATGTTCGTCATGATCTGCGTCAGCTCGCGACTCGCGATCGTCCAGCCGATGCGGTACCCCGTCATCCCGTAGACCTTCGCGATGCCGTTGACGACGATCACCTTGGTCGCCTCGATGTCCTTCTTCGTGAAGCGGTAGCCCGGCGCCGCCTCTGACTTGTCGAAGACGAGCTTGTGGTAAATGTCGTCCATGATGAGCCAGATGCCCTTGCGCTCGCAGAGCTCCACCACCTCGGCGATGAACGACGCGGGATAGACGATCCCCGACGGATTGTTTGGGCTGTTGAGAATGATCGCCCTCGTGTCGGGACCGAGCGCGTGTTCGATCTCCGCGAGCCGAGGCTGGAACGAGCCGTCCTCCGGCGTGACGACAATGGGCACGCCGTACACCATCTTGATCATCTCGGGGTAGCTCACCCAGTACGGCGCCAGGATGATGACCTCGTCCTGGGGATTGAGGAGCGTGTACAGCAGGTTGAAGATCGATTGCTTCGCGCCCGACGAGATGATGATGTTCTCCGGCGCCGGGAGCCGGTCGTAGTGCTCCTCGGTGTACCGGATGATGGCTTTCTTGAGTGACGGAAGTCCGTCAGTGGGTGAGTACTTGATGTCGCCGGTCACCAGTTTCGATGCAGTGCTCAGGATGGCCGGTAGGGGCGCCTTGTTCTTCGGCTCGCCGATCCCCAGGTGGATGACCGGCTCGCCCCGTTCGCGCAGCAACCGCGCCTCCTCGTTGAGCCGCAACGTCGGCGACTCGACGATGGATCGAGCCAACTGACTGACGCTCATGGGCTACTCCTTTTCATCTTGGCGGGGGCCCC
>CAYHSN010000176.1:0-7028 GCA_964359235.1 uncultured Vicinamibacterales bacterium
ATGTGAGCGGTGCGCGGAGCGGCGCGGGGCGTAGGGGCCCCCGCAAGCGACGCGCCTGGCGGGGTGCAGGGGTCCCCGCCCATGTGAGCGGTGCGCGGAGCGGCGCGGGGCGTAGGGGCCCCCGCAAGCGACGCGCCTGGCGGGGTGCAGGGGTCCCCGCCCATGTGAGAAAGGAACTCGCAATGGGCAGCGTGAACAAGGTGATGCTGGTTGGCAACCTCGGCCGCGACGTCGAGTTGCGGTACACGCCGGGCGGCGCCGCGGTGGCGACGCTGAATCTGGCGACCACTGAGGTGTGGAACGACAAGTCCGGTCAGCGCCAGGAGAAGACCGAGTGGCACCGCGTCGTGCTGTGGGGCAAGCAGGCCGAGACGCTCGCCGAGTACCTGGTCAAGGGCAAGCAGATCTACGTCGAAGGCCGGCTGCAGACGCGCCAATGGGACGACAAGGACGGCAACAAGCGCTACACGACCGAGATCCGCGGCGATCGGATCGTGCTGCTCGGCGGCGGCGGCCGCGGCGCGCCCGCCGCGCGTGGCGAGGCGGCCGTGGATCAGCCCGCGGCGGAGCCGGCGGCCGCGGAGCTGACGGATGACGATATTCCGTTCTGACGCTGAAGTTGGCTGATCGTCGATTGCTGATTGCTGACTGTCGATGGCTGATTGAGTCAGCCGTCCTCAATCAGCAATCAGCAATCAGCAATCGACCATCGCGATCAACGCTTCTCCACTCTCCCGTAGTTGTCTTCCAGCCGCACGACGTCGTCAATCTCCGGCGTCGACACTTCGAAGATGTCGCAGTCGTCGATCGCCGTCATGCGATGGACCGTCTTCGGCGTGACGTGCACGCGGTCGCCGGGCTTCAGCTCCCGCCGCACGAGCCGGTCGCCTTCCTGGATTTCAAACAGGAGACGACCGGACCAGAGCAGGATCGTTTCCTCTTTCCGGTTGTGATACTGGAGGCTGAGGGCCTGGCCGGCGTTCACGTGGAGCACCTTCCCCACGTAGCGCTCGGTGACGGCCCAGTGCAGCTCGTAGCCCCAGGGTTTCTCCACGCGGGTCACGTCCTGCGCACTCACGAGTTGCTCCCCTCCTGAATCGAGACGCCGTCCAGCCGCACGGTCTCAATCGCCCGCTCGACGTCGGCGACGGTCCGGCCGCGCAGCGCGCGGCCGGCGGCCCGGCGGGCGTCATCAGCGCGGAGACCGCGAATGACCTGCTTTGCCAGCGGGATCGCCGAAGGGACCATGCTGAGTTCGGTGACGCCGAGGCCGACGAGCAGCACGAGCGTGCCGGGATCGGCCGCCATTTCCCCGCAGAGCGCCAGCGGGATGCCCGATCGCCGCGCGCTCCGGCTGACCAGGCGGAGGATGCGCAGGACCGCCGGGTGCCGCGGCTCGTAGAGCCGCGACACGCGGTCGTCCGTGCGGTCGACCGCGAGGCAGCACTGAATCAGGTCGTTCGTACCGACGCTGAAGAAATCGGCCTCGGCGGCGAGCAGGTCCGCCGTCAGCGCGGCCGACGGCACCTCGATCATGATACCCACCGGCACCGGCGGCGGTGACGCACCCCGGACTCGCAGCTCCTCGGCGGCCTCGGCCATCACGGCGCGCGCCGCGCGGATTTCGTCCGCGCCGGTGACGAACGGAAACATGACGCGCAGCGAGCCGTGTCCGGCGGCGCGCAGGAGTGCGCGAAGCTGCGTCTTGAAGAAGTCGCGATGTGCGAGGCTCAGCCGGATGCCGCGCAGGCCGAGCACGCCGCGGCTCGTGTCGGCGGCCCCGCTGCCCGGGTACAGCTCGTCCTCACCGACGTCGAAGGTCCGGACGGTCACGCGCCCGCCGGCCATGCGCTCGACGAGGCTCCGATAGACGTCGTACTGCGCGTCTTCGGCGGCGGCGATCGGCGTCATGCCGGCCGCGCGCACGAGCAGGAACTCCGAGCGAAACAACCCGATGCCTTCGGCCCCGTGGGCGCGTGCGACGGCGACTTCGTCGGGCAACTCGATGTTGGCCTCGAGGCGGACGCGCACGCCGTCCAGCGTGACGGCCGGCAGGTGGCGGTACTCGTCGAGGGCGCGCTCGGCGGCTGCCTGACGCGTGCGCTGCGCCTGGACCTGCTCGAGCTCGCCCGACGACGGATCCACGAACACGTCCCCGGTCGTGCCGTCGATCGCGACGGTCGCCCCGGCCAGGATGCGGGCGCTCGCGTCGTGCAGGCCGACGACCGCGGGGATGTGCAGCGAGCGCGCGAGGATCGCCGTGTGATACGTCCAGCTCCCGACGTCGGTCGCGAACCCGATCACGCGCCGCCAATCGATCTGCGCCGCCGTCGAGGGCGCCAGCTCGTCGGCGACGAGCACGAGCGGGCCTTCGACGCCGCGCAGGATTTCGGTCGGCGCGGACCGCGGACGCAGGTTCAAGCGGAGCCGCCCGGTCACGTCCGCCACGTCCCCGCGCCGCTCGCGGAGGTACGGGTCGGCCGCTTCGTCGAAGAGCGCCGTCAGCTCCTCGGCCGCGCGCCGCACCGCCCACTCCGCATTCAGCCGATCCTCCCGGATGAAGGCCGCGGCGCGGTCGACGAGCATCGGGTCGTCCAGCATCAGGAGTTGCGCTTCGAACAGATAGGCGTGGTCGGGGCCCGCCGAGCGGGCGATGCGGTCCCTGATCTCCCGCAGTTGCTGACGCGAAAGCTCGCGCGCCTGCTCGAGCCGGGCCAGCTCTCGCTCGGTGCCCTCGGGCGACACCCGGCAGCGCACGTCGAACGTGCGCTGCCGGAAGACGAGCGCGCGGCCGACCGCCACGCCCGGAGAGACGCCCAGGCCGCGCAGCTTCACGAGTCGAACCCCCGGACCACGAGTTGGCAGAGCGCCTCGACGGCTTCGCGTTCATCGGGGCCTTCGGCCGAGATCAGGATCTCGCTGCCCTGCGCGGCGGCGAGCAGCAGCAGGCCCATGATGCTCTTGCCGTCCATGACCCGCGGGCCGAAGGCGACGCACACCTGTGACGCGAACGCACCCGCGGCGTGAACGAATCGCGCGGCGGCACGCGCGTGGAGGCCGAGCGGATTGGTGATGCGGACCGGTCGCGACGTCATGGGTTGCGCTGCGGCGCCTCCCCGCGAAGCAGGTCCGACGCGACCCAGATGGCGTTGCGCCCGTGCTCCCGCATCTCGCGCGCGACCGTCAGGAGATCGGCCGAGGTCTGCAGCCGCGCCAGCTTGATGAGCATCGGCAGGTTGATGCCGGTGATGAGCTCGACCTTGTCGCGTTCGAGAAACGTGACGCCGAGGTTGGCTGGGGTGCCGCCGAACATGTCCGTGAGCACGAGCACGCCGCCCGGGCCCCGCACGCGATCGATGGCCTTACGGATCTCCTCCCGCGCGTCTTCCACATCGTCGTGCCAGCCGATCGAGACGGCGGCAACCTGCGGCAGGTCGCCGACGATGATCTCCGTGGCGTTGAGGAGCTCGGTGGCGAGCTGCCCGTGGGTGACGACGACGACCCCGATGCTCATGGCGCCCCCGTCATTCGAGTCCGATGTCACGATGCTGCACGCGCAGGCGCACGCTGCCCGCGTGGCCCACGCCCCGGCGCAGCGCGTTGGCGATGGCGACCGACCGGTGCCGCCCGCCGGTGCATCCGATGCCGATCGTGAGGTAGCGCTTGCCTTCGTCCAGATAGTGCGGCACGAGGAATCGCAGCAGCTCGACCACGCGGCGCAGAAACTCCCGCGTCACCGGCGAACGTTCCAGGAATCGCACCACCGCGGCGTCGCGGCCGGTCTTGCGACGCAGGGCCGGCACGAAGTGCGGGTTCGGCAGGAACCGGACGTCGAAGAGCAGGTCCGCCGCGAGCGGGACGCCATGCTTGAACCCGAAGCTCACGAACGTGACGACCAGGCGGTGCCGCGGCGCCCGCTCGCGTGACAGGTCCAGGAACGCGCGGCGCAACTCGTGCACGGTCATGTCGGACGTGTCGATCGTGCGGTCCGCCATGCGCCGAATGGGCCGCATGCGCGCGCGCTCGACCCGGATGCCCTCGGCGGCCGATCGGTCGGGGGCGAGCGGGTGCGGGCGGCGCGTTTCGCTGAACCGGCGCACCAGCGCCGCGTCGCTCGCGTCGAGGAAGATGAGCAGCGGGTTCAGGCCGGGTACCCGGCGCAGCCGCCGATACATGCTCGGAAACTGGTCGAGAAAGGCGCCCTCGCGGACGTCGACGACGACCGCGGCCCGGGCGATCTCGGAGCCGGCGCTTCGGGTGATCTGCGCGAAGGTCGGAATGAGCCTGATCGGCAGATTGTCGACGCAGAAGTAGCCGAGATCCTCGAGCGCGCGGATCGCGTGTGACTTCCCGGCGCCCGAGAGCCCCGTCACCACGACGAAACGCGGCTCGGCCACACTGCCGGCGCCCCGGTGCGTGAGACGCCGCGTGGCCGATCGGCTCACGACTCGTCTCCAGAGCCGGCGTCGGGCTCGACGCCGTTCTCGCGCGCGAGCTGCTCCAGGTGCCGGTCGATGCGGGCCGCCAGCTCGCGTGCGGCGTGCCGGCCCCGGGTGCGCAGGAGCTGATTACGCGCCGCCACTTCGACGAGCATCGCGACGTTGCGGCCAGGCGCAACGGGCATGCGGATGAGTGGGATCCGCACGTCGAGAATCTCGAAAAAGGTGTCATCGAGGCCGAGGCGCTCGTACTCGCGGCCGGACTCCCAGCGCTCGAGCTGCACGACGAGCTCGACGCGCTTCGCCGCGCGCGTCGACGCCACGCCGAACAGGTCGCGCACGTTGATGACGCCGAGCCCGCGGATCTCCATGTGGTGCCGCGTCAGCGGCGGGCAGGTGCCGATCACGACGCCCTCGGTCCTCCGGTACAGCTCGACGGTGTCGTCCGCCACGAGCCGATGGCCGCGCGCGACGAGATCCAGCGCCGACTCGCTCTTGCCAATCCCGCTCTCGCCCACGACCAGCACGCCGAGCCCGATGATGTCGAGCAGCACGCCGTGCAGCATGTCGCGCGGCGCGAGATGGTACTCGAGCAGCGTCGTCAGCCGCGCGATGGCGAGCGGTGTCGGCAGGCGCGTTCCCAGCAGCGGCACCTTCGCGCGCTCGGCTTCGACGACCAGTTCGGGTGGCGCCGTGAGGCTGTCGGTCACGAGCACGCAGGGCAGCTCGTGCGCGAACATCCGGCGCGAAGTCGTCCGCCGCGCGGCGACCTCGAGGCTTTCGAGGAACCGGATCTCGCTCTCGCCGAAGATCAGGACGCGCCCCGGCTTCAGATACTTGTCGTACCCGGCGAGGGCGAGTCCGGTCTTCTGGCTGTACGGGATCGTGATGATCCGATCGAGGCCGTCGGCGCCAGACAGCAGTTCGAACGCCAGCTCGGGCGCGGTGCTGCGGTCGCGCAGGATCGTGCCGACACTCACACCGGTGGGTTGAGGCGTCATGCCGCCAGCCGCGCGTCCGGATCACACGTCCGGTTCGATGAGCCCGAGGTTGCCGTCCCTCCGGCGATACAGGATGCTCACCGCCTCGGTGGACGCATTGCGGAACACGAGGAAGCTCTCCACGCCCGAGCCCATCCGCAGCGCCGCATCCTCCACGGTCATCGGCTTGACCGCGTAGCGCGGCGTCCGAACGACGCGCGGGCTGCCCGCCACAGGCTCAGCCACGGGCGGCGGGGTCACGGTGCGCGCGTTGGCGCCTTGCCGCTTCCGCTCGTTCCACTTGCTCTTCATCCGCTGAGCCTGTTTTCCGATCTTGCTGGTGGCCTCCTTGATCGACGCCGACCAGGCGGCGCCCTGACCGAGGCCGTGCAGCATGTGGTCGCCGCGCGCGTGAATCGTGACCTCCGCGACGTGGCGATGACGCTCCTGGCGGAGGATGACCTGCGCGGAGACCGCGCTGTCGTTGAGCACCCGATCGAGCTTGGTGAGCCCGCGATCGATGAGCTGGCGCAAGCCGGGGGTGATGTCCACGTGGTGTCCGGTGACGAGAATTCGCATGGCCGTGTCCACGGCCGGCGCGGCCGGCCGGGTCAGTACAACATCCTGCGCTGGTTGGACGTAAGAATCTTCAACTCTTCCCGGTACTTCGCGATCGTGCGCCGCGCGAGCATCAGGCCTTCCTTCTGCAGGATGCTCACGATCTTCGAGTCGCTCAATGGCTTGCGGGGATCCTCGTTCTCGATGATCTTGCGGATGCGCTGCTTGATGGCGACCGACGACACACTCTCGCCGTACGAGCTGCTGATGCCGCTGTGAAAAAAGAACTTCATCTCGTACACGCCCTGCGGGGTGTGCATGTACTTGTTGTTCACCACGCGGCTCACGGTCGATTCGTGCATGCCGATGTCGTTGGCCACGTCGCGCAGCACGAGCGGGCGCAGGTGCTCGACGCCGTGATCGAGGAAGTCCCGCTGGAAGTTCACGATGCTCCGGGCGACCTTGTAGATCGTCTTCTGCCGCTGATCGACCGACTTGATCAGCCACAGCGCCGAGCGAAACTTGTCCTTGACGTAGGCGCGGGTCTCCGCGCTGTCCTCCCCGCTCTTGTCGAGCAGCCGGCGATAGACCGGACTGATCCGCAGTTGCGGCAGCCCCTCTTCGTTGAGGAACACCTCGTAGCCGTCTTCGACCTTCGCGACGTAGACGTCGGGAATGACATACTGCGACTGCGACGGGTTGTACCGGCTGCCGGGTTTCGGATCGAGGTGGCGGATGATCTCGACGTGCGCCTTGATTTCGTCGATCGTGAGGCCGAGCCGCTTGGCCAGTTCCGGCACCTGGTGGTTCTGCAGCAGCCGCAGGTGTTCGCTGACGATGCTCTCCGTCGGCGTGCCTTCGAGACCGAGGTGGCGGATCTGCAGCAGCAGACACTCCTGCAGGTCGCGTGCAGCCACCCCGATGGGATCGAACTGCTGCACTTCGCGCAGCGCCCGCTCCACGTCCGCGACCTCCCACCCCTGCATCGCCGCGATCTCCTCGGCCGACGCCACGAGGTACCCGTCGTCGTCGAGGTTGCCGACGATCGCCT